>NZ_JACVZO010000040.1:0-13711 GCF_017151845.1 Staphylococcus sp. EG-SA-17 | reverse complement strand
GACATGTATCAGTTGCTGATGTCTAAGATAGAACAATCTCCTTTCCATCAATACGAAATATCTAATTTTGCATTAGATGGCCATGAATCAGAACATAATAAGGTTTACTGGTTTAATGAGGAATATTATGGATTTGGAGCAGGTGCAAGTGGTTATGTAGATGGTGTGCGTTATACGAATATCAATCCAGTGAAACATTATATCAAAGCTATAAATAAAGAAAGTAAAGCAATTTTAGTATCAAATAAACCTTCTTTGACTGAGAGAATGGAAGAAGAAATGTTTCTTGGGTTGCGTTTAAATGAAGGTGTGAGTAGTAGTAGGTTCCAAAAGAAGTTTGACCAATCTATTGAAAGTGTCTTTGGTCAAACAATAAATAATTTAAAAGAGAAGGAATTAATTTTAGAAAAGAACGATGCGATTGCACTAACAAAGCGAGGGAAAGTCATCGGTAATGAGGTTTTTGAAGCTTTCCTAATAAATGATTAAAAAAAATTGAAATTTCGAGTCTTTAACATTGACTTACTTTGACCAATTTGATAAATTATAATTAGCACTTGAGATAAGTGAGTGCTAATGAGGTGAAAACATGATTACAGATAGGCAATTGAGTATATTAAACGCAATTGTTGAGGATTATGTTGATTTTGGACAACCCGTTGGTTCTAAAACACTAATTGAGCGACATAACTTGAATGTTAGTCCTGCTACAATTAGAAATGAGATGAAACAGCTTGAAGATTTAAACTATATCGAAAAGACACATAGTTCTTCAGGGCGTTCGCCATCACAATTAGGTTTTAGGTATTATGTCAATCGTTTACTTGAACAAACATCTCATCAAAAAACAAATAAATTAAGACGATTAAATCAATTGTTAGTTGAGAATCAATATGATGTATCATCAGCATTGACATATTTTGCAGATGAATTATCAAATATATCTCAATATACAACTTTAGTTGTTCATCCTAATCATAAACAAGATATTATCAATAATGTACACTTGATTCGTGCTAATCCTAATTTAGTTATAATGGTTATCGTATTTTCATCAGGTCATGTAGAGCATGTACATCTTGCTTCAGACATACCGTTTAATAACGACAAACTAAATACAATATCAAATTTTGTTACAAACAAACTAACTGAGTTTAATCAGAATTTACAAGATGATATTGTCTCTTTTGTTCAATCAGAGCAGGAAGAAATATTTATCAATCAATTGTTAAATACGATGAATAATCATATTTCTAATCAAAGTAATAGCATTTATATGGGTGGAAAGGTTAAACTTATTGATGCATTGAATGAAAGTAATGTATCTTCAATTCAGCCCATTCTACAATATATAGAATCAAATAGAATTGCAGAATTATTACAAGATATATCTTCACCAAATATTAATGTAAAAATTGGTAACGAAATTGATGACAGCTTAAGTGATATTTCAATTGTAACAAGTCAATATCATTTTGATGAAACGTTAAAAGGTCAAATCGCTGTGATTGGACCTACAGCTATGCATTATCAAAATGTCATTCAATTATTAAATAGAATTTGGTAATGATGGATTAGAAAGTATTGGAGGACAGAAAATGACAAATAAAGACGAATCAGTTGAAAAAAACACTGAATCAACAGTTGAAGAAACAAACGTCAAACAAAATATTGATGATTCAGTTGAACAAGCTGAAGAAAGTAAAGGTCATTTACAAGATGAAGCAATAGAAGAAACGTCTGACGAGAATGTTATTGAAGAAATAGATCCAAAAGATCAAAAAATTAATGAACTTCAACAATTAGCAGATGAAAACGAAGAGAAATATTTAAGGCTCTACGCTGAGTTTGAAAATTATAAGCGTAGAATTCAAAAAGAAAATGAAATAAACAAAACATATCAAGCACAACGTGTGTTAACAGATATTTTACCAGCAATAGACAATATAGAACGTGCACTTCAAATTGAAGGTGATGATGAGACTTTTAAATCTCTTCAAAAAGGTGTACAAATGGTGCATGAAAGTTTGATTAACGCACTAAAAGATAATGGTCTTGAAGTTATTAAAACTGAAGGTGAAGCATTTGATCCAAATATTCACCAAGCTGTAGTTCAAGATGATAACCCTGATTTTGAATCTGGCGAAATCACTCAAGAACTACAAAAAGGATACAAGCTTAAAGATAGAGTATTAAGACCATCAATGGTCAAAGTAAACCAATAACTTAAATTTGGCGAAAAGACATTGTTTAAAATTAAATTAATTTAATGATTAAATGGAGGAATTTTATTATGAGTAAAATTATTGGTATAGACTTAGGTACAACAAATTCATGTGTAACAGTATTAGAAGGCGATGAGCCAAAAGTAATTCAAAACCCTGAAGGTTCACGTACAACACCATCTGTTGTAGCTTTCAAAAATGGAGAAACTCAAGTTGGTGAAGTAGCTAAACGTCAAGCTATTACAAATCCAAACACTGTTCAATCTATTAAACGTCATATGGGTACTGATTATAAAGTAGATATTGAAGGTAAATCATACACACCACAAGAAATCTCAGCTATGATTTTACAAAACTTAAAAAATACAGCTGAAAGCTATTTAGGTGAGAAAGTTGACAAAGCTGTAATTACAGTACCTGCATACTTTAACGATGCTGAACGTCAAGCAACTAAAGATGCTGGTAAAATTGCTGGTTTAGAAGTTGAGCGTATCATTAATGAACCAACAGCTGCAGCATTAGCATATGGTTTAGACAAAACTGATAAAGATGAAAAAGTTCTTGTTTTTGACTTAGGTGGCGGTACATTTGACGTATCTATCCTAGAATTAGGTGACGGTGTATTCGAAGTACTATCAACAGCCGGTGACAACAAACTTGGCGGTGATGATTTTGACCAAGTAATTATTGACTACCTAGTTGCAGAATTCAAAAAAGAAAATGGCGTAGACTTATCTCAAGATAAAATGGCATTACAACGTTTGAAAGATGCTGCTGAAAAAGCTAAAAAAGACTTATCAGGTGTATCACAAACTCAAATCTCATTACCATTTATCTCAGCTGGTGAAAACGGTCCATTACACTTAGAAGTAAACTTAACTCGTTCTAAATTTGAGGAATTATCAGATTCATTAATTAGAAGAACAATGGAACCTACACGCCAAGCAATGAAAGACGCTGGCTTAACAAACTCAGATATCGATGAAGTTATCTTAGTTGGTGGGTCAACTCGTATTCCAGCAGTACAAGAAGCTGTCAAAAAAGAAATCGGTAAAGAACCTAACAAAGGTGTAAACCCAGACGAAGTAGTGGCAATGGGAGCTGCAATCCAAGGTGGCGTTATCACAGGTGACGTTAAAGACGTAGTATTATTAGACGTAACACCACTATCTTTAGGTATTGAAATTTTAGGTGGACGTATGAATACGTTAATTGAACGTAACACTACGATTCCTACATCTAAATCTCAAATCTATTCAACAGCAGTAGATAATCAACCATCAGTAGATGTACACGTATTACAAGGTGAACGTCCAATGGCTGCGGATAATAAAACACTTGGTAGATTCCAATTGACTGATATTCCACCAGCTGAACGTGGTAAACCTCAAATTGAAGTAACGTTTGATATCGATAAAAACGGTATTGTAAATGTAACTGCAAAAGACTTAGGTACAAATAAAGAACAAAGAATTACAATTCAATCAAGTTCTTCATTATCAGACGAAGAAATCGACCGTATGGTAAAAGATGCTGAAGTTAACGCTGAAGCAGATAAAAAACGTCGTGAAGAAGTAGACTTAAGAAACGAAGCTGACAGCCTAGTATTCCAAGTTGAAAAAACTTTAACTGATTTAGGCGAAAATATCGGTGAAGAAGATAAAAAATCTGCTGAAGAGAAAAAAGACGCTCTTAAAACTGCTTTAGAAGGTCAAGATATAGAAGATATTAAATCTAAAAAAGAAGAACTTGAAAAAGTGATTCAAGAATTATCAGCAAAAGTATATGAGCAAGCGGCTCAACAGCAACAACAAGCACAAGGTGCTAATGGTGGTCAAAACAACGATAGCACTGTAGAAGATGCTGAATTTAAAGAAGTAAAAGACGACGACAAAAAATAATTAAACAATACAATTAGAATGTTGTCATGATCTGAAAAGTCAAAGTCAATAGAACATTGGCTTTGGCTTTTTATTTGGATAGTATGACATATTACGTTAAACTATATGAGTTAATTAAGAAAAGGAGAGATAGCTGTGGCCAAAAGAGACTATTATGAAGTTTTAGGCATTAGTAAAGATGCTTCAAAAGATGAAATCAAAAAAGCGTATCGAAAGCTTTCGAAAAAATATCATCCAGATATTAACAAAGAAGAAGGTGCAGATGAAAAGTTTAAAGAAATTTCTGAAGCATATGAAGTTTTAAGTGATGATAATAAACGCGCAAGCTATGATCAATTTGGACATGACGGTCCGCAAGGTTTTGGCGGACAAGGATTCAATGGCTCTGACTTTGGTGGTTTTAGTGGCTTCGGTGGCGGCGGTTTTGAAGATATCTTTAGCTCTTTCTTCGGTGGCGGCAGACAAAGAGATCCAAATGCACCGCAAAAAGGTGATGATCTTCAGTATACAATGACATTGACATTTGAAGAAGCGGTATTTGGTACAACAAAAGAAATTTCAATCCGTAAAGATGTAACATGCGAAACATGTCATGGTGATGGTGCAAAGCCTGGAACAAGTAAAAAGACTTGTAGTTACTGTAATGGCGCTGGTCATGTAGCTGTTGAACAAAATACAATTTTAGGTAGAGTTCGTACTGAACAAGTTTGTCCTAAATGTAATGGAAGTGGTCAAGAATTTGAAGAAGCTTGTCCAACATGTCACGGAAAAGGTACTGAAAATAAAACAGTTAAATTAGAAGTGAAAGTACCTGAAGGTGTCGACAATGAACAACAAATTAGATTAGCTGGTGAAGGCTCTCCAGGCGTGAATGGAGGACCTGCTGGTGATTTATACGTAGTATTTAGAGTTAAACCATCTGAAACATTTAAACGTGATGGTGATGATATTTATTACAAATTAAATGTTAGCTTCCCACAAGCAGCTTTAGGCGATGAAATAAAAATACCAACATTAAATAATGAAGTTATGTTAACAATCCCTGCTGGTACACAAACAGGTAAGCAATTCCGCTTAAAAGAAAAGGGTATAAAAAATGTTCATGGCTATGGATACGGAGATTTATATGTTGATATTAAAGTAGTAACGCCTACTAAATTAACAGATAGACAAAAAGAACTAATGAAAGAATTTGCCCAATTAAATGGTGAAGAAATTAATGAACAACCTTCGAATTTTAAAGATAGAGCAAAAAGATTCTTTAAGGGAGAATAAAGTATGAACTGGACAGAGCTTTCAATTATTATTAATCATGAAGCAGTAGAATTGGCTACCAATATACTTGAAAATCATGGATCAAATGGTGTCGTGATAGAAGATTCAGATGATTTAATTAACCAACCAGAAGATAAATACGGTGAAATTTACGCTTTGAAAAAAGAGGATTATCCAGATAAGGGAGTAAGATTGAAAGCCTATTTTAATGAAATGACTTATGATGATAAGTTGCGACAGCAAATTAAAGATGAGTTATTAAATTTAGATGAACTTGATCAACATAACGTTCAATTCAGTGAGCAAATTATTGCAGAGACGGATTGGGAAAATGAATGGAAAAACTATTTCCATCCATTCCGAGCGTCGAAGAAGTTCACAATAGTTCCTAGTTGGGAAACATATGCTAAAGAAGCGGATGAAGAGCTTTGCATTGAGCTCGACCCAGATATGGCTTTTGGAACAGGCGATCATCCGACTACAAGTATGTGTTTGAAGGCAATAGAAACATATGTATTGCCACAGCATTCAGTAATTGATGTTGGTACTGGCTCAGGTATATTAAGTATTGCAAGTCATCTAATCGGTGTAAAACGAATTAAAGCGTTGGATATTGATGAAATGGCAGTGAGTGTAGCTAAAGAAAACTTCAGAAGAAATCATTGTGAAACGTTAATTGAAGCTGTTCCAGGTAACTTATTGAAAGACGAAACAGAAAAATTTGATATTGTAATAGCAAATATTTTAGCGCATATTATTGATGAAATGATTGAAGATGCTTATAATACTCTAAATGAAGGCGGTTATTTTATTACTTCTGGTATTATAAAAGAGAAGTATGAAGGTATACAGTCACATATGGAGCGTGTAGGTTTTAAAATTATTTCAGAACAACATGACAACGGTTGGGTTTGTCTTGTTGGCCAGAAAGTGAGTGAATAATGTGCAACGTTATTTCATAGACCAAAACGCTGATGTAAGTCAGCGTTTTTTTATTACAAAAAAAGAAGATATTCATCATATAACAAATGTAATGAGATATGATGTTGGTAGTAAAATTATTTTAACTTTTAATGATCAAACAGTTTATTTATGTGAAATTGCTGATATAACAAGTGATAAAATTGCAGTTGATTTAAAAGAAAAACAAAATATTAATACAGAATTGCCAGTTGATGTTACGATTTGCAGTGGACTAATTAAAGCTGACAAATATGAGTGGTTGCTACAAAAAGCTACTGAATTGGGTGCTTCATCATTTATAGCTGTGAGCATGGAACGCTCAATTGTTAAATTAAACGAGGCGAAAGTTGCCAAAAAGATAGAGCGTTGGCAAAAAATAATTAAAGAAGCTGCTGAACAAAGCTATCGTTTAGTGATTCCATCTATTCAATTCGAGTCGAATTTAAAATTAATTTGTGATACTATTGATAATTATGACTATATTCTTATTGCATATGAAGAGGAAGCAAAAGATGGTGAGTTAAGCAATTTCAAGCAAACTTTACAACAATTCAAGGCTCAGGATAAAGTGTTGATGATTTTTGGTCCTGAGGGTGGTTTGTCAGAAAATGAAATTTCATTATTTAGTAATACTAGTACAGTTGTTGGTCTTGGACCGAGAATTTTACGGGCAGAAACTGCACCATTGTATGCGTTAAGTGCAATAAGTTATGAAAATGAATTAATGGGGTGAATATTTATGTCAACAGTTGCGTTTCACACATTAGGTTGTAAAGTAAACCATTATGAAACTGAAGCAATCTGGCAATTATTTAAAGAAGCAAACTATGAGCGCGTTGACTTTGAAGCGAATGCTGATGTATTTGTTATTAATACTTGTACAGTAACGAATACAGGTGATAAAAAAAGTCGTCAAATTATTAGACGTGCAATAAGACAAAATCCTGATGCTGTAATTTGTGTAACAGGTTGTTATGCGCAAACTTCATCAGCTGAAATTATGGAAATTCCTGGTGTCGATGTAGTAGTTGGTACACAAGATAGACATAAACTATTAGGTTACATTGATGAATTCTGTAAAGAACGCCAACCAATTAATGGTGTTGGAAATATCATGAAAAATCGTAAATATGAAGAATTAGATGTCCCATATTTTACAGATAGAACACGTGCGTCATTAAAAATTCAAGAAGGTTGTAACAACTTCTGCACATTCTGTATTATTCCATGGGCTCGTGGCTTAATGCGTTCAAGAGATCCGGAAAAAGTAGTTGAACAAGCGACGCAACTAGTGAATTCAGGATATAAGGAAATTGTATTGACGGGAATTCATACAGGTGGATATGGTCAAGATTTAAAAGATTATAACTTGGCCCAATTATTACGTGATCTTGAAACGATTAATGGATTAGAACGAATTCGAATTTCTTCAATTGAAGCAAGTCAACTTACAGATGAAGTAATTGACGTTTTAGAACGTTCAACAAAAGTTGTGCGTCATTTGCATATTCCATTACAATCTGGTTCAGATACAGTATTAAAACGTATGAGACGTAAGTATACTATGGATAGATTTTCAGAACGATTAACAAAATTGCATAAAGCTTTACCAGACTTGGCAGTTACGAGTGATGTAATTGTTGGTTTCCCAGGTGAAACTGAAGCAGAGTTCCAAGAAACATATGATTTTATCGTAAAGCATAAGTTCTCTGAACTGCATGTTTTCCCTTATTCTCCTAGAATTGGCACGCCAGCTGCAAGAATGGATGACCAAATTGATGAAGAAATTAAAAATGAACGCGTGCATAAGTTAATTACGCTAAGCAATCAACTCGGAAAGTTATATGCGTCTAAATTTGATCAAGATGTGCTTGAAGTAATTCCTGAGGAACAGGGTGACACAGAAGGTACATTAGTTGGATATGCAGATAATTATATGAAAGTACAATTTGAAGGTGACGAATCACTCATAGGTCAAATTGTAAAAGTTAAAATTACGCAAGCAAATTATCCATTAAATGAAGGGCAAGCAATTAAAGTTGTTGATTTTGCAACAAATAAATCTGATAGAGAAGTTTTAGTTTAAGTATTCCTTGATTCATACCATAAGGTTCCGTATTAAAGATATAGGTTTTGTAACGTTGTTTTAACGGCTTCACAATTTACTATATAAGCAACTCTTCTCATTAAATAAATTATTAAGAGATTTTTAGAACAAAATCTAAAAGTCTTTGTGATTTTGATGTGAAATATGTTTCAAATAAAAAACAATTTACTAATTGACCATAAATTACAGATATATTATACTTATAAATGCATAGTTTTACTGTGCAATTGACTATAAAGTTCCGTTGATATTTGGAGGGAGGGAAATACAGATGTCTAAAACAGTAGTACGTAAAAATGAATCACTTGAAGATGCGTTACGTAGATTTAAACGTTCAGTTTCTAAAAGTGGAACAATCCAAGAAGTACGTAAACGTGAATTTTACGAAAAACCAAGCGTAAAACGTAAAAAGAAATCAGAAGCTGCACGTAAACGTAAATTCAAATAATTAATACCTCTGTTGACTCCCTCAACACGAATATTAATTATATAAAACAAACATCACAAGTTAGTGTCTGACACTAATATGTGATGTTTTTTTGTTGTCAATTTTTAATTAAAAAAAGTTATATAGTTTATAAATAATCAAATTGATATTCTATAGGTTCTTATAACTATAAAGTATATTCAATTTCATGTATAATTAATGTGAGGGCGAGGTGAAATTGTGAGTTATAATAATTTTTTACAAATGACAACTATCTTGGAATCAACGGCTGGAGATACTTGGGTTGAACAAGTTAGTAATATAATTGTTCAACCTATTTTTACGTTAATATTAACCTGTTTGACATTCTTAGGATTTGTATATCAACTTTACTCTAAAAAAATCAATGCAGCTGGTATTATCGCCACATTATCATTACTTATTTTATTTTTGGGATTTCTAATCCAAGGAAATGTCAATATGCATTCTATCTTAATATTCTCAATTGGCGTTATATTAGTTGTAATTGAATTATTTGTAGTTGGTGCAGTAATTGGTATTATTGGCATGATACTGATAACTATAAGCATAACAACGCTCGGTGATAATTTGCTATTTATGCTTGCGAATGTTATCGTTGCCTTGATTTTAACGATTGTAGAATGGGTGATATTAGTGAAGATTTTCAACAGAAAGATTCCGTTTTTGGATAAAGTTATCTTAAAAGATTCAACTAATTCTGAGTCAGGTTACAATTCTCATGATAACCGCTCGCACCTCGTAGGAAAGACTGCTCAAACAGTTACAGATCTTCGACCTGCAGGGATTATTTTTTGTGAAAATGAACGTATTGATGCTGTTTCAGATGGCAACTTTATTTTACGCAATAAAACGGTAAAAATCCTTGAAGTTGAAGGAACAAGAGTAGTTGTGAGGGAAGTAGATTAATTAAAAGGAGCGATACCATGTTTAGTTTAAGTTTTATCGTAATAGCAGTTATTATAGTAGTTGCATTACTTATTTTATTCTCATTTGTACCGATTGGTTTATGGATTTCAGCGTTAGCAGCTGGCGTTCATGTTGGTATAGGTACATTGGTTGGTATGCGTTTACGTCGTGTATCTCCAAGAAAAGTTATAGCGCCATTAATTAAAGCGCATAAAGCAGGACTAGCATTAACAACAAATCAATTAGAATCGCATTATCTAGCAGGAGGAAATGTTGACAGAGTTGTTGACGCTAATATTGCTGCACAACGTGCTGACATTGATCTTCCTTTCGAACGTGCTGCTGCAATTGACCTTGCAGGACGTGACGTATTAGAAGCGGTTCAAATGTCTGTTAATCCTAAAGTCATTGAAACACCATTTATCGCAGGTGTAGCAATGAACGGTATTGAAGTGAAAGCCAAAGCTCGTATCACAGTTAGAGCTAATATTGCTCGACTTGTTGGTGGTGCTGGTGAAGAAACAATCATCGCACGTGTTGGTGAAGGTATCGTTTCAACAATTGGTTCTAGTAAGCATCATACAGAAGTACTTGAAAACCCAGATAATATTTCTAAAACAGTATTAAGCAAAGGTTTAGATTCAGGTACTGCATTTGAAATTTTAACAATTGATATTGCTGACGTTGATATTAGTAAAAATATTGGTGCAGACTTACAAACTGAACAAGCATTAGCAGACAAAAATATTGCACAAGCAAAAGCTGAAGAACGTAGAGCTATGGCTGTAGCAACTGAGCAAGAAATGAAAGCGCGTGTACAAGAAATGCATGCTAAAGTAGTTGAAGCCGAATCTGAAGTGCCATTAGCTATGGCTGAAGCATTACGCTCAGGCAATATCAGTGTTAAAGATTATTATAATTTGAAAAATATCGAAGCTGATACAGGCATGAGAAATGCAATTAATAAACGAACTGATCAAAGTGATGATGAGTCACCTGAACATTAAGTCGAGAGGTGATTAAATGAGTGTCGGTATTCTAATTTTTGTCATATCAGTGATCATTTCTATCATTACTACTATGCGCGAAAATAGTCATAAAGATAGACAAAATCAAAAGCCACCTCAAAAAACATCTACCGATAATGAACCAAAAAAAGGTGGCTTTTTTGAAGAAATTGAGCGAACGTTTAAAGAAATAAGTGAAGAATTAAATGAAGAAGAAAAGAAATCATCGAAACGAAAATATGATGATACGTTACCACCTTTATTCGATGAACTTCCAAAGGAAGAGCCTAAATCGAAACCTGTTGTAGAACCTATGGCACCTAAAAAACAACCAGAAACAAAACCGATGACAGAGAAACCAATTACAGTGCCTAAAGCAGAACCGGTGGAGCAGAAACATAGACCTTCTAGACAAGATAATTCTGACGAAATTAGACGTCAATTAGAAAAATCACTTAGAGATGATATTAAAACGATTCGTACTGACATTGATAGAGAAAAAGAAAAGCAAATTGCTAAAATGGAAAAACGTGCTAGAGATATTATTGAGGATAAATACTTATCTGAACGTACAAAACGTTTGAAATTAAAGCAGTTGCTTAATTCTCAAAATGTCGAAAAAGATTTGACTAAATCAGCGTTCCAATTTGATAAAGATGAAGTAATCAATGGTATGATATGGTCAGAAATTTTAGCTAAACCAAAACAATTATAAAATTTTTTGAAAACAAGCACTATCGTAATGGTAGTTGCTTGTTTTTTTACGTTATGAAAAATTGAAAAACAAAGAGAATCTTTCGAGAAATATTAGTTATTTAAATTACAACAAAAAATTGATTAGTCTAATATTGAATCTGCTTTTATGACAAGGTGAAAAGTATAAATGATTATTTTAAATTAAAGAAAAATGAGTAAGTCAATGCAAAGATGTTTAAATCAATCAATTGCATGATATAATTAAGTAGATATTAAAGCATCATAGAATGAATATAACTGATATATGAAAAGGAGCGCGTGTATGCCTGGAATTATACAAATAGACGATATGAACCAATCTCAAGCTTTAATTGGAAATAATGATGAACATTTAAAAGCAATTGAAGAGAGTTTCGATGTTGTCATCCATGCAAGAGGACAAGAAGTTGCCGTTAAAGGTACAAAAATAGAAAACGTAGAAAAAGCGGAATCAGTATTAATCAATTTGCTGAAGGTTATTGATTTAGGTAATAATATTACAATTAAAGATGTTGAAGCAGCTATTAAAATGGCGCATAATAACACAATTCAACATCTGTTAGATTTATATGATGAAGAGATAACTAAAGATGCATTTGGTAAAACGATTCGTGCGAAAACGATGGGGCAACGTATATATGTTAATGCCATGAAAAATAATGATTTAGTATTTGGTATAGGTCCTGCTGGTACAGGTAAGACATTCTTAGCTGTAGTTTATGCGGCAAAGCAACTCCGTAAAGGTGCTGTTAAACGTATTGTATTAACAAGACCTGCTGTTGAAGCAGGAGAGTCACTTGGATTTTTACCAGGAGATTTGAAAGAAAAGGTAGATCCATATTTAAGACCTTTATATGATGGTCTCTATACTGTTCTTGGGCGTGAACAAACAGAGCGATTTATTGAAAGAGGCATTATCGAAATAGCGCCACTTGCATATATGCGCGGACGAACATTAGAAGATGCATTTGTAATTCTTGATGAGGCGCAGAATACGACACATGCGCAAATGAAAATGTTTTTAACAAGACTAGGTTTTGGCTCAAAAATGGTAGTTACTGGTGACCAAACTCAAATCGATTTACCTAAAGGTGTTAAAAGTGGACTTAAAGAAGCGGTCAGTAGGTTACACAACGTTAAAGGTATAAGTATATTGAAATTAGATCAGAGCGATGTAGTGAGACATCCATTGGTAAGTAAGATCATTGAACATTATGAAGGAGAGAATTAAATGTTTACGATAGATTTTAGCGATCACACAGGCTTAGTTAAAGATGCTTGGTATAAACAAATTGAAGATTTATTAGAATTTGCTAAAAAAGAAGAGCATATAGAAGACGATGCTGAGCTTTCTGTTACATTTGTAGATAAACAAGAAATACAAGAAATTAATCGAACATATAGAGATAAAGATAAAGTTACAGATGTAATCTCATTTGCTTTAGAAGAAGATGAGCCAGAGATTGATTTTAGTGATCTTGATATACCACGTGTTTTAGGGGATATAATTATCTGTACGGATGTAGCGCAAGAACAAGCAAACAATTACGGACATTCTTTTGAACGAGAATTAGGATTTTTAGCATTACATGGATTTTTGCATCTATTAGGTTATGATCATATGACTGAAGCGGATGAAAAGGAAATGTTTGGTCGACAAGATACAATATTAAACGCATATGGATTAACACGAGACTAATTATGAAAAGGTTTAAATATGCACTTGATGGGCTGAAAATCTTAATTCAAAAAGACTATAAATTTCTTTTACATGTGTTTGCAATGATTGTTGCTATTGTCTTTGGTCTCGTACTAAATATTAATCGGATTGAGTGGATATTTATACTCATTGCTATTGCATTAGTTCTCACTGTTGAAGCTTTAAACACTGCTATTGAATATGTTGTCGATTTAGTGACCGTTGAATATCATGATTTAGCTAAATACGCTAAAGATATTGCGGCTTTTAGTGTACTTATAGTTTCAATATTAGCATTTATTATAGGTTTAATAGTATTTTTACCACATTTTATAGCGTTATTTTAGGGAGGCATATATGAGTTATCAACCTCATTATTTTCAAGAAGTTAGAAAAGCACAACAAGAATCATATTCGCCATACA
>NZ_JACVZO010000003.1:0-150908 GCF_017151845.1 Staphylococcus sp. EG-SA-17 | reverse complement strand
GCAACTGCATAAGAGGCTCTAATAACTTAAGTTAAAGTCAAAAGGTATACAGTTGACTGAGCAACTGCATAAGAGGCTCTAATAACTTAAGTTAAAGTCAAAAGGTATACAGTTGACTGAGCAACTGCATAAGAGGCACTAATTACTTAAGTTAAAGGCAAAAGGTATACAGTTGACTGAGCAACTGCATAAGAGGCTCTAATTACTTAAGTTAAAGTCAAAAGGTGTACAGTTGACTGAGCAACTGCATAAGAGGCTCTAATTACTTAAGTTAAAGTCAAAAGGTATACAGTTGACTGAGCAACTGCATAAGAGGCTCTAATAACTTAAGTTAAAGAGCCTCTAAAAGTCCATATAAATAATCTTGGCATTGTTGTACGAATGTATGTACTTGTTCGGAGTGTTTACGCTTTTTATGATAATTGATATAAATTTTTCGGCCTAAGTTTGGTCGAATTTTTTTATATTCTAAATTGGACGTGTGAAATGATTGGTAATAAAATCTCGGAATGATAGCGTAACCTAAGCCGAGATGAACAAATCCAACTGCTGATTCGAATCGATCTGTTTCTACAACGACATTTGGACGAATATTTCTTCTATTAAAATAGTCATCTAAGTGTTTGCGCACTTGAGAATTTTTGTTTGGCAATATGAGTGGCAAATTTTCAACATCTACCCAATTTTGATTTTTAAATGTTTCTTTAGGTGCTAATAAAATGTAAGATTCCTCATATAAAGGAATGGATCTTATATCTTCGTGGGTTATTTTTTCATTTGTTATAGCTAAATGAATATTAAAATTCAGTAATTGCTCTATAGATTGATGTTTGTCATGTATTTCATATAAACGATATTGCTGTTCAGGGTAGTCGGAATGGTGCTTTCGAATTAAATTCGCAATCCATTGATTCGTAGATTCAAGAGTCCCAATTTTTATCCTTGGTTCTGATGTAACGCTTAAATCATACATTTTTTCCATCGTGGATCGATATTGTTGAACTAATTCGCTCGCATAACGATAAAACTGTATTCCTTTTTCGGTAATCTTGATGTCTTTTGTTGAACGTGTAAATAAGTCATAACCTAAATCTGCTTCCATTTTTTTAATCGTAGCAGTTAAAGATGGCTGGCTAATATGTAAAAATTGTGCAGCTTTAGTAAAACTATTATATTTCACGATAGCCAAGAAATATTCTAACTGAATAATTTTCATGTGTTTTGCTCCTTTTATTTATAGATTCAAGCTATGGATAATTAGTTTATTTATATTTGTTGGCTATATTTTAACATACTATAATGAATATTGAAGATAATAATGTAAGCGTTTTAAATTTAGTGGAATTAACTTCTAAAAAGAACAGGAGCGAATTTTATGAGAAAAATTCAAGCAAAAAAAGGTTTAAGTATTGAGTGTAAAGGTTGGGAACAAGAAGCAGTACTTAGAATGTTATACAACAATTTAGACCCAGAAGTTGCTGAAAGACCAGAAGATTTAGTTGTTTATGGTGGTATTGGAAAAGCAGCACGTAATTGGGAAGCTTTTGAAGCAATAGAGAAAACGTTACGAGAATTAGAATCAGATGAGACAATGTTAGTACAATCAGGAAAGCCAGTTGCTGTATTTAAAACACATGAAGAAGCGCCACGTGTATTAATTTCAAATTCAGTATTAGTGCCTGAATGGGCAAACTGGGATCATTTTAATGAATTAGATAAAAAAGGTTTAATCATGTATGGACAGATGACAGCCGGTAGTTGGATATATATTGGTTCTCAAGGTATTGTGCAAGGTACTTATGAGACATTTGCCGAGCTAGGTAATCAACACTTTAATGGAGATTTAGCAGGCACTGTTACACTGACAGCAGGTTTAGGTGGTATGGGTGGTGCGCAACCGTTAGCAATTACTATGAATCATGGGGTAGCAATTTGCGTGGATGTTGATGAAACACGTGTTGATAAGCGAATTGATACGAAATACTGTGATGTTAAAACAGCTGATTTAGATGAAGCATTAAAATTAGCAGAAGAGGCGAAAGAACGTGGAGAAGGATTATCAATCGGGTTAGTTGGAAATGCTGTAGACATCCATCAAGCGATTCTAGAAAAAGGATTTAAAATTGACATTATTACTGACCAAACAAGTGCACATGATCCGCTAAATGGATATGTGCCACAAGGATACTCTGTAGAAGAAGCGAAAGTATTGCGTGAAAAAGATCCGAAAAAATATGTTGAACTGTCACAAGCTTCAATG
The DNA here is from genome assembly GCF_017151845.1 of Staphylococcus sp. EG-SA-17. Lineage (NCBI taxonomy): Bacteria > Bacillati > Bacillota > Bacilli > Caryophanales > Staphylococcaceae > Staphylococcus > Staphylococcus sp. EG-SA-17. The sequence continues at coordinate 148,648 of NZ_JACVZO010000003.1, read as the reverse complement.
GCAAAGCATGTTGAATTAATGCTTGAATTCCAAAAACGTGGCGCTGTAGCATTTGATTATGGTAACAATATTCGTCAAGTAGCCTTCAATAACGGAGTGAAAAATGCTTTTGACTTCCCAGGCTTTGTACCAGCTTACATTAGACCATTATTCTGTGAAGGTAAAGGGCCATTCCGCTTTGCTGCGTTGAGTGGTGATCCAAAAGATATCGAGCGTGCGGATGAAGAAATGCGCAAACTTTTCCCAGAAAATGAAAAGTTATTAAGATGGCTTGATTTAGCTGAAGAAAAAATTTCATATCAAGGACTACCATCACGTATTGCTTGGTTAGGCTATGGAGAACGAGCGAAAATGGGCTTAGCTTTAAATCGTCTTGTACGTGACGGTGAAATTTCAGCACCAATTGTTATTGGACGAGATCATTTAGATGCTGGTTCAGTTGCTAGTCCTAACCGTGAAACAGAAAGTATGAAAGATGGTAGTGACGCGGTTGGTGATTGGGCTGTATTGAATGCACTCATTAACACAGCTGCAGGTGGTTCATGGATTTCATTCCATCACGGTGGCGGTGTTGGCATGGGATATTCACTTCATGCGGGTATGGTTGTTGTAGCAGATGGATCAGAGCGTGCTGAAAGAAGATTGGAACGCGTATTGACGACTGATCCAGGTATGGGTGTTGCCCGACATGTTGATGCTGGCTATGACATCGCTATTCAAACAGCTAAAGAAAAAGGTATTCATATTCCAATGATTGATAAAGCAGGTGATAAGTAATGAATGATTTAATAATTAATCATATAGCAGAATTAATTTTACCGAAATCAACAGATAAACCTTTGAAGGGTAAGGAATTAGATGAATTAAATGTTGTGAAAAATGGTACAGTTGTCATTAAAGATGGCAAAATTGTATATGCTGGAACACATACAGATGACTACGATGCGACTGAGACGATTGATGCTAGTGGGAAGGTAGTGTCCCCAGCATTAGTAGATGCACATACACATTTAACATTTGGTGGATCTCGAGAACATGAGATGTCATTAAAACGTCAAGGTAAGTCTTACCTTGAAATATTAGAAATGGGTGGTGGCATATTATCTACCGTTAATGCTACTAGAGAAACATCCGAAGATGACTTGTTTAAAAAAGCAGAGCATGATTTGCTTACTATGATTAAACACGGCGTGCTTGCAGTTGAAAGTAAGAGTGGTTATGGATTAGATAGAGAAAATGAACTGAAGCAATTGAAAGTGTCTAATCGTTTAGCTGAGAAATATGATTTAGACATGAAACATACTTTCCTAGGGCCTCATGCTGTACCTAAAGAGGCAAGTTCAAATGAGGCATTTTTAGAAGAAATGATTGCGTTACTTCCGGAAGTAAAACAATATGCAGACTTTGCGGATATTTTCTGTGAAACAGGTGTATTTACAATAGAACAATCGCAACATTATATGCAAAAAGCCAAAGAAGCAGGTTTTAAAGTGAAAATACATGCGGATGAAATTGATCCGTTAGGCGGACTGGAATTAGCAATTGATGAACAAGCAATATCAGCAGACCACTTAGTAGCTTCTAGTGATAAAGGAAAAGAAAAGTTGCGAAATAGTGATACTGTAGCTGTCCTCTTACCTGCAACGACGTTCTATTTAGGTAAAGAAGATTATGCAGATGCAAGAGGCATGCTTGACAATAACGGTGCGATTGCATTAGCAACTGATTATAACCCTGGTAGTAGTGTCACAAACAACTTACAACTTGTTATGGCGATTGCAGCCTTGAAATTAAAGCTATCACCTAATGAAGTTTGGAATGCTGTTACGGTCAATGCTGCTAAAGCAATAGACATTAACGCGGGTACAATTAACACAGGTGATAAGGCTAATTTAGTAATTTGGGATGCACCAAATCATGAATATATTCCATATCATTTTGGTATCAATCACGCAGAAAAAGTTATTAAAAATGGTAAGGTCATCGTTGATAACACATTATCTTTTAAAGCATAAAGTAATTAAAGCTCTAAGCGTTGGTTTACACTAATGTTTAGAGCTTTTTGTGATTTGTAAAAACAAGTTAATTCGAGAGCACGTTTTTGTATAGGTTCTTAATTATAAAAGTTAGAATAGTTTGACAATAGTGTTACGATATTATTAAACAATTGTCTATCATTAGCGAAAGTAATTAACAAGAGTACATTGTTGTGAAATCATCGTTTAATAGTTAAAGATGATCATCGTAGGGTAGACAACATATCATTGACTTAAGGAAGGGGAATGACCGATGGGATTAAAAGATCAAGCTGTTGCCTGGAGAAGGTATTTTCATCAATTTCCAGAACTATCCGATAAAGAATTTAAGACAACGCAAAAAATTAAAGATATTTTAACAGAACATCATATTAGAATATTAGACTTACCGCTTGCGACTGGGCTTGTTGCTGAAGTGGGACAAGGACCGAGTTGTATAGCTGTTCGGGCTGACATTGATGCTTTACCGATTCAAGAGCTTGTTGAACAGGATTTTAAATCTAAAAATGAAGGTGTGATGCATGCGTGTGGTCATGATATTCACATGGCTAGTATTTTGGCTACAGCTGTAAAGTTAAAAGAAATTGAGGGCACTCTTACTGGGCGTGTTAAATTCATTTTTCAACCAGCAGAAGAACTAGGACATGGCGCTTTTAAAATTATTGAAACACATGCATTAAAAGATGTACAAGCAGTATTGGGTTTTCATAATGACCCATCGCGTTCGGTAGGTACATTTGCAATCAAAACAGGGGCAATTACATCAGCAGTAGATCGTTTTGAGTTTCATATTAAAGGCGTGGGTGGTCATGCTGCAAAGCCAGAACAATGCAACGATCCAGTTATTGTGTTGGCGCAATTGATTAATAGTATTCAATCCATAGTTAGTAGAAATCTATCTGCGTTTGATGAAGCGGTAGTAACCATTGGGCAAATATCATGTGGTAATACTTGGAATGTCATTGCTGACCATGCATATGTACAAGGCACAGTACGTAGTTTTGATCCTGTGGTGCGAAAGCTTGTAGAAACACGATTACAAAATATTGCGGACGGGTTAGCTCAAGCATATAATATGAAAATTAATTTGAATTATACACATTTACCTGGTGCTGTGATGAATGATGAGGTATTGACGCATAAAGCAATAGCAGTAGCCCAACATGTTGGATATAAGATGGAAATGATGGAACAGCCGCTTACGATTGGAGAAGATTTTTCAGGTTATAGTCAACATTTTCCTAGTGTATTTGCGTTAATTGGTTCTCATAGTGAATATGATTTACATCATCCTCAATATAAACCGGATGAAAGGATTCTGGAAAAAGTACCTGAGTATTTTGTTGAATTTGTAAAGAGACTATTGCATGAGTAATTCGAGCTTGTTTTTTAAAGAAGAAAGTAATTTTTAGCGTAATCATGATTAAGTTCCTGGGAAGTTTGGGTAAATAATAACCATTAAGCGAATAAGGAGATGTTAAAAATGGCAGCTCAAGATCCTAGAACAAAATTTAAAACAACAGATTATGAAAAACAAGAACAAGAGGTACCGGGTTTACAATCTGAAATGACGCCAGCACCTGATTGTGGCGAAACGTCTTACCAAGGTCATCAACGCTTAGAAGGCTATAAAATGTTAGTTACGGGTGGTGACTCAGCAATAGGGCGTGCAGCAGCGATTGCGTATGCTAAAGAAGGTGCAGATGTAGCGATTAACTATCTTCCGAGTGAAGAACAAGATGCACAAGAAGTACGCCAAGTGATTGAAGAAAGTGGTCAAAAGGCAGTGTTAATTCCTGGTGATATAAGAGATGAGCAGTTCAACTATGACCTTGTTGAACATGCATATCAACAATTAGGTGGCTTAGATAATGTTACTTTAGTTGCTGGACATCAACAGTATCATGATGATATTCATGGATTTACAACTGAGGCATTTACAGAAACATTTGAAACGAATGTCTATCCGCTATTTTGGACAGTTCAAAAAGCATTGGAATATTTAAAACCGGGTGCGTCAATTACAACGACATCATCTGTACAAGGCTATAATCCTAGTCCTATTCTTCATGATTATGCCGCTTCAAAAGCAGCAATTATTTCATTAACTAAAAGTTTTTCAGAAGAATTAGGACCAAAAGGAATTAGAGTGAACTGTGTAGCGCCTGGTCCATTCTGGTCACCATTACAAATTTCTGGTGGACAACCTCAAAGTAAAATCCCAACATTTGGTCAAAAAACACCTTTAGGTCGTGCAGGTCAACCTGTTGAGTTATGTGGAACTTATGTGCTATTAGCGTCAGAAGAATCAAGTTATACAACTGGACAAGTGTTCGGTGTTAGCGGTGGAGTGCAAATAGATTAGGTTTGTATGAAGCGTTTAATTGAACAAAATAATATTAATTTAGCTACTTCAATCAAGTAAATTAAAATGAATTAGTGAAGTGTATTTTAAATAGTCGGTAAAGGTGTGTATCTTTATCGGCTTATTTTAATACCCTGTCATAAAGAGCGTTTGCTCAGGGTGTGGATTATAAGTTTTAAGCAGAATAAACTTTCTTAATGAGGATGTCAGGACAACAACGAAAAAGTTAAAAACTGTTGCGGGATTGGGTTTAGGGACGGTTAGTGGAAGAAAGTTAAATTTATTAACAATTGAAATGCCTAAGGTTAGATATTAAACGTCAGAACGGACAAAGAATAATAGGATATGTTTTCAATTATATAGCGAAGTATTTATATGTTAAGATGATGTGAATTACATAGAAACGCTGCCCGTAGAAGTACTGATCATAGAAATACTGATAAACGTAAATTTGCAAACTCGATATTAAACAAAGGGGTTGTTATTATGGCATTAATAGTATCTAGAGCTATATTATTTTTGATTTTAGTATTAGCTTTTGGAATAGCGACTGTTTTTCCTGAACAAAAGTTGCCAGTTTATATATTATTCACACTGTTTGTAGTGGTTGCGATTGTTTCGAATGTTTGGCTTACACATCAAAACGTTAAAAAGCATATCATTAAGTTTGACAAACGTGTTGCTTACTTTTTGGGTGTGCTCTCAGGAGTATTCTACATTGGAATCGTTATTTATGGATCAACTATTATAGGTTACTATAATTTTATATCATTTATTATATTTGCAATAAGTATCGTATTGGTTCAAATATTAGAAAATATACTGGGTATTAATTTTAAAAATACGCTTCCATCAAACAAACAGTTGAAAGTCATCTCCAAGCAACGTGTTCAGCAATTTAAAGTCATTTCATTAATATTAGTAAGTGTGTCTATCGTGTTCATTTTTATTGCATTAATGCTTAAATGGTGGCTTTTACTTGTTATTAGCATTATTGTTTTGATTATTATTACAGTAGCAATGATTGTTTATGAAAAATATTATACGACTCCTGATTAATTTATGATTGACGTACTAAGGATTATCTTGTAACGTAAACGTAAATAAGCATCACTTATCTAGAGAGGTGGAGGGACTGGCCCTATGAAGCCTCGGCAACATCTCGAATGTGCCAATTCCAGTAACCGTAATGGTTTGAAGATAAGCAGGTAAAGCACATGAAAACCTCTTTCTTCATCGTTTGTGAGAAAGAGGTATTTTTAATTGGAAAGCAGGTAAAAAGGATGGAAGTACATAAAAAGAGCAATGCTTGGGCATTATTCCCCTTGTTATTATTTGTGGCGTTGTTTTTAGGCGTAGGTATTATCACAGGTGATTTTACTTCAATGCCATTAAATGTTGCAATTACGATAACGGTAATTGTGGCGTTATTAATGAATCGAAAAGAATCATTTGCTAAAAAAGTTGAGGTCTTCACGAAAGGTGCAGGCCATTCAAACATTATTTTAATGATGTTGATTTTTATTTTAGCAGGTGCATTTTCAAATACAGCTGAAAAAATGGGTGGCGTAAAGTCGACAGTTAATTTAGGACTATCATTAATCCCGGAAAATTTAATTATTGTAGGATTGTTTGTGATTTGTATGTTTGTTTCTATATCTATGGGAACGTCAGTAGGGACTGTTGCTGCAATAGCACCTGTTGGTTACGGATTTGCACAAGCGACAGATGTACCAACTGCGCTAGCAATGGCTACAGTTGTTGGAGGTGCAATGTTCGGCGATAATCTATCAATGATTTCAGATACAACAATTGCTGCGGTTAGAACACAACATACGAAAATGAAAGATAAATTCAGAGTAAACTTTAAAATTGTATTGCCAGGTGCTATTTTAACGATTATTATTCTGTATTTCTTAACGAATGGCATTTCTTTAAATCATGCTAAAAACTATGATTATAATCTAATTAAAGTTGTACCGTATATTTTAGTATTGGTATTAGCATTATTAGGTGTAAATGTCATTATCGTATTGATTGGCGGAACATTATTAGCCGGAATCATTGGTCTCATAGATGGTTCATTCGGTTGGATGGGGCTACTAGATGCAGTGTCCAAAGGTATTATAAGCATGGAAGATATTGCTATGATTGCGTTGCTAATTGGTGGTTTAGTGGGTATTATTCAACACAATGGTGGTATTGAATGGTTGTTGCAATTTGTTCGCTCTAAAGTGAAATCAAAGCGTGGCGCAGAATTAGGAATTGCTAGTTTGGTAAGTGTCGCAGATATTGCCACGGCAAATAACACCATCTCTATTATTATGTCAGGTCCTTTAGCTAAAAATATTGCAGATGAATATGATGTAGATTCAAGGAAATCAGCAAGTATTCTTGATATATTTGGAGGCTGCTTCCAAGGTTTATTACCATATAGCCCGCAAGTCATTTCAGCGGCTGGTGTAGCTGGTATTTCACCGTTAATGTTATTCCCATACAGCATTTATCCTATATTATTAGGTGTATGCGGACTTGTTGCGATTTTATTTAATTTTCCAAAGCTAAAAAAGAACACTAGTCAAGAAATGAAACATTAATGCTTAACAATATATCGATGTAGCCAAGTAAGGTGGCTTGTTATATTAACAGATCATGTTGTACTCACCGTATAACGCTAATCTTTTAAAAATGATGATCATCTATGTTTGGAACTGAGCAAAAATACGTTAAAATAAAAGTAAGAGCGAAAGTGGGTGGACAACAGTGGCAAAATTTAATGTAGAGAATGAACATGTCGAAGTTGAAATTGAAAAGCTTTATAAATTTTCTCCAGAGTTAGTATACGAAGCTTGGACAAAGAAAGATTTGTTGAAACAATGGTTTATGACATCAGCCAGAACGAATAAAGAGATTGAAGCGGACGTTAAAGAAGGCGGTAAATATCGTATTGTAGATCAACAACGTAATGGCAAAGTAAATGTGATTGAAGGCATTTATGAATCTTTAGTTATGGATGAATACGTTAAGATGACTATCGGTATGCCTGGACTAAGTGAAACACAAGATGTCATTGAGGTAGAATTTTTTGAACGTGAAACAGGTGGCACCCAAATGCTATTTTATTATCGTTCATTAGTTGAAAAAGAAAGACGATTTACTAATTTAGAATACAAGCAAAAGAAAAAAGAATATCATGATGCCATGGTGCATGGTTTCGAATTGATGTTTGATAAGATGTACCACGTTATCGAAACATCAACACAACAATAAAATGATAAAAGGAAGTTATGATAGGCTCAAGGCCATTAAATCATAACTTCCTTTTTTCTAATTTGAAATATCATTATGTAGTAAATACTCATTATATTTTCTTACAAGTGTTTCAAAGAATATATGATAACTGATGAAGCTAGAATAGTCTGTACCATCAGTTAAGTAGAATGTGTTACTGGATACATAGACGTTGTAATTTGCTTTTTGAGCAAGGGTATTATCTTTCATTGTAGTAACAGAAATAAAGTATTTTTGTCTAAGTTGAAGCAAGTTTGTTACTTCTAATAATTCATGTGTTTCACCTGATAATGAAATAATAAAGAATAAATCATTAGGTTCACTCTTATTCAAAATCATTTTAAGTTCATGTTCATCATGAAGTACAATGACATGATTATGTAACGTTAACAATATACGCTGTGCCTCTGAAGCAACGTTTAACTGTGCACGCCCTGTACCATACAAATATATTGTTGAAGCTGTATGCATTTTTTCAGTAAGAAGCTGGTAATCAACGCGTTCTAAATAACTGAATGTACTATCGATTTCTTGTTTGAAACTATCGATAGAGTTAGATGGTAATTGGTGTGTCTTATTACTTTCAAATTTAAGGTACGATTTAAAATCGCTATAACCGTCAAAACCTAATTTGCGTGTAAATCTGTGAATGGTTGCATTCGAGGCATGTGTGAATTGCGCTAAATCTTGTATTTTCATATTTTTACATTCATCTATATGTGTATTGATAAAGTGAGCGATATGTAAATCATTGTCATTAAGTTTATCAAAGTTTCGATTAATGTGTTCGTCTAAAAACATATTCAACCTCCTTGGAAATAAATTTGTGATATATGGTTTTTACATTAAAAGGTGAAATTTTTAAAATTTAATTCTTGATTGTATATAAGGTTATAAATGGCTAAAGTACTTACATATTTTAAAATCAAGCATATTCTTGACATGCTTGTGAAAAAATTTTCACTATATGAAAAGATAATCTGATTATACAAAATACTTTCAAAATACGTCAATGTCGTTGTAGGTGTGTAAGCGTTTACTATATATTATATTTAAATAGTAAGACATCTATTTATAAATGAATCTAATTAGATGTATTGTTAGGAAAGATGATATGGAGGGAATAGAAGATGAATGCGATAAAGCGTTTCGGTAGTGCAATGATTGTACCAGTATTAATGTTCGCTTTCTTTGGGATAGTGCTTGGCTTTGCGACATTATTTAAAAATCCTACAATCATGGGGAGTTTAGCAGATCAACATACGTTTTGGTTTAAATTTTGGTCAGTGATAGAATCTGGTGGCTGGGTTATTTTTACGCATATGGAAGTTGTATTTGTTGTAGGTTTACCACTTTCTTTAGCTAAAAAAGCACCAGGTCATGCAGCACTTGCAGCATTGATGGGTTACTTAATGTTTAATACATTTATAAATGCTATTTTAACGCAATGGCCACATACGTTTGGCGCAAATTTAGAAAAAGGCGTTGAAAATGTACCTGGTTTAAAATCAATTGCAGGTATTGCCACATTGGATACGAATATTCTAGGTGGTATTATTATTTCAGCTATTATTACTTGGATTCACAATAGATACTATAGTAAACGATTACCAGAAATGGTTGGTGTATTCCAAGGTTTAACATTTGTGGTTACAATTTCATTTTTTGTGATGTTACCATTAGCAGCAATTACTTGTGTTATTTGGCCAACTGTTCAGCACGGTATTGGTTCAATGCAACACTTTATCATTGCTTCAGGCTATATCGGTGTATGGTTGTATCACTTCTTAGAACGTGTATTAATACCAACAGGATTACATCACTTTATTTATGCACCAATTGAAGTTGGACCAGTAGTAGTCAATCACGGCTTGAAAGCTGAATGGTTACAACATTTAAATGAGTTTGCTAAGAGTACTAAGCCATTAAAAGAGCAATTCCCTTATGGCTTTATGCTTCAAGGAAATGGGAAAGTATTTGGATGTTTAGGTATTGCTTTAGCAATGTATGCTACGACACCTAAAGAAAATCGTAAAAAAGTAGCAGCATTACTTATTCCTGCAACATTAACAGCAGTCGTTGTAGGTATTACTGAGCCATTAGAATTTACATTCTTATTCATCGCACCATACTTATTTGTTTTACACGCAGTTTTAGCAGCATCAATGGATACTTTAATGTACGCATTTGGTGTTGTAGGTAACATGGGTGGTGGCTTGTTAGACTTTATTTCAACAAACTGGTTGCCATTAGGTAAAGAACATTGGGGTACTTATGTTGCACAAGTTATTATCGGTCTGATATTTGTAGCGATTTACTTCTTCTTATTCAGATTCTTAATTTTGAAATTTGATATTCCATTACCTGGACGTAAGAAAACAGAAGAGGAAGTTAAATTATTTTCTAAGCAAGATTACAAAAATAAAAAAGGTGATAGCGTAGATTCTAAACGTGCTTCAACAGGTAATGAATACGAAGACAAAGCTGCGTATTACCTCGACGGTTTAGGCGGCAAAGAAAATATCAAAGATGTTACTAACTGTACAACAAGATTACGCTTAACTGTTTATGATGAAAGTAAAGTTGCGGATACGGAATATTTCACGCATCAACAAATGGCACACGGATTAGTAAAGAGTGGTAAGAGTATCCAAGTTGTAGTAGGTATGACAGTACCACAAGTTCGTGAAGCATTTGAACAAATGGTTGAGGATCAATCGTCCGAAGATAAATAATATAAAAAAAGACACATCACTATACGCAATCATTGTAAATGATCATCGTATAGATGTGTCTTTTGTTATGATATACGAGCTTTGCTCATAGATGACGATCTATAATTGGCAGATAGAATGTCGATATTTCTAGTTGCAATCGTATGTAACAATTTAGCAAATATTTCTGGCGTACATATAATATGTGCATGAGACTTATTCAACGTATAAGTGATATCAGTGTGATTTTGGAACATATTCATAATATCGATGACTTTGTCTTTAATGAAAGCATCTTGCAAGCCATCAATATTGATATCGAAACGCTTTGCAGATTGATATAAATTATCAGAATCAAGTAATTCATTTATTTTCTTTGGTGAAAGTACTTGGAAAATACTATACTGATGAAAACTTAAAAATGAAATGAAGTATGGAAGTTGTTGCTTTGGTAAGCTAATTTCTAATACATACTGATTAAACTGTTTGTTTATTGAGAATTGCAACGCATCACAAAATTGTACACTTTTGCATAACTTACTTAATTTTTTTCTAGTAGTACGGTCATTTAAACCGGCGATGTTGATGATGTATGTTTCGAATTTATCAATTAACATGTGAGGACCTCCCGAGGAATACATGGCATTAAATACACGTTTAATATTTATAAAGGTGACTTAATTTTGTTCAAGTTGATTTTACCACGCTTTTTTTCTTTATTCACTAAGACTTTTGAATGAAGTTTAAAATAATTGTTTATCAGTGATAAAATATTTGCAATAAGAAGAGAATGGCTAAATAATCTTAATTTTCAGAAAAGTAATTGTAACCTTACTGGTCTTATGGTAATATTTTTCAATATTATCGACGAGGATGTGTTAACAATGTTTCAAAAATTGAGTATATTTGCCACGAAGAGTTTTTTGGTATGGATGTTAGTAGCAGCTGTTATTGGATTTATTTTCCCACAACATGTTGCGACATTAGGTAAATGGGTACCTTATTTACTTGGTATTGTTATGTTAGGTATGGGATTAACAATTACACCTAATGATTTCAAAATGGTCTTTAAAGCACCTAGAGCAGTAATTATTGGTGTCTGTCTACAATTCAGTATTATGCCCACATTAGCATTTATAATTGCAAAGTCTTTTCATTTACCACCTGATATTGCTGTTGGCGTAATATTAGTTGGATGTTGTCCGGGTGGGACATCAAGTAATGTAATGAGTTATTTAGCCAAAGCTAACGTAGCACTTTCTGTTTCTATTACGACGGTCTCTACGTTGCTAGCGCCATTCGTTACACCTGCGTTAATATATCTATTTGCAAATGAATGGTTGGAAGTATCTTTCCTGAGTATGTTGTGGTCAGTTGTTCAAGTTGTATTAATTCCAATTGCTTTAGGTATTGTTTTGCAAATTATTAATCGTAAAATTGCTGAAAAAGCTTCTACAGCTTTGCCGATTATATCAGTTGTTGCTATTTCATTAATTTTAGCAATAGTTGTAGGTGGCAGTAAGCACCAAATCTTAACTACAGGATTATTAATATTTTTAGTAGTTATTTTACATAACGTATTAGGGTATACGATTGGATATTGGTTAGCTCGTCTTTTAAAATTAGATCGACAAGATCAAAAAGCAGTCAGTATTGAAGTTGGAATGCAGAACTCTGGTTTAGCTGTGTCATTAGCAGCATTGCATTTTAATCCAATTGCAGCAGTACCAGGCGCAGTGTTTAGTTTCATTCATAATATAACAGGGCCTATTTTAGCAAAGTATTGGTCAAAAAAGTTATAATTGCACTAATAGAATGAAGTGGTCATCGGACTATGTTAAGCTTTGATAAAGAGAAAAAATAGAGGAGTAAATATATGTATAGAGCAGTTATATTTGATTTCGATGGAACAATAATAGATACGGAACAACATTTATTTAATGTTATTAATAAACATTTAGAGATGCATAATGCCGATCCTATAAGCATTGATTTTTATCGTTCTTCTATTGGAGGAGCAGCTACAGATTTGCATGACCATTTAATTAAAGCGATTGGTTCGGAAAATAAAGATAAACTTTATGAAGAACATCATCTTACTAGTACAACATTACCGATGATTGATACGATTAAATCATTGATGGCATTTTTAAAGCAACGTCACATTCCTATGGCGATTGCCACAAGTAGTGTGAAAGCGGAAATAATGCCTACCTTTAAAGCATTAGGTCTAGACGATTATATAGAGGTAGTTGTTGGTAGAGAAGATGTTGAACAAGTTAAACCTGACCCTGAATTATATTTATCTGCAGTACAACAATTAAATTATATGCCGACACAATGTTTGGCTATTGAAGATTCTGTAAATGGTGCAACAGCCGCGATTGCAGCTGGATTAGATGTTATTGTTAATACGAATAAAATGACAAGCGCACAGGACTTTTCTAATGTAGATTATGTAGCAAAAGATATTGATTACGATCAAATTGTAGCGCGTTTCTTTACGAAATAGGAGGCGTATCATGATGGGTTACATTATATTGTTTTTTCTAGCTGGTCCAGTAATTTTAGGCGTTGGAAATTTGGTGATTGGTCCTATATTTAACAAACAGACACCATTTCACGTGCAAGTAAGATCTTTTGTTGTTGGTTCAATGATTTACTTAATACTCGCAACAATTGGCTATTTTTTACTATTACAAGGTAAACTTTAACGAGAAAACCACCTTACCTCATTAAATGGACGACCATATGTATGTGAAATGGTAGAACGTTCATGTTTATGTATGAGATAGGGTGGTTTAAATAGTTACATATATTTTAATAATAACGTCACGATGATAAGTACAATTAAGATAATATCTATGCCTACCATAATTGTAGCTCTTGTTGCATTACTTCCTTGTTCTTTTGCTGATTTCATAGCACGGTAGTTTGGCACAAAGCTAATAATTAGTAAGATTAATACAATTACACCAATTAATGCTGTTGTCATGATGAACGACCTCCTTTATTTTTTTCAATCAATTCCCAAATAAACGTAGCAATCACACCGATGATTAACCCAGTGATGACACCGATTTGTACCGTTAAAAATATGGCGCCGAAAATGATACCAATAATTAATGCAATCGGTAAAGTCGTACCGAGTTTAATCTTGCGCTCTGGAGAATTAATAATAGTAAATAATGTAAGACAAATGAGTATGAAAACAAGTGTTGCAATAATAGTTCTTCCAACTAAATATAGGATGTCAGGTTTTTCCATACCGATATAATTTATGATGAAAAATGCTACAGCAAAGAGTATCGATATTTTTGTAGCACGTGGCAGTATTTGTTTTAACATTGATATACTCCTTTGTAATATTATTAAAATTATATCATAATTACCGAGAATAGCTGAAGTTGTATGTGACTTAATAGTTTTCGAACAACTTTTTTATTTTTTTAGAAAAATCACAAAATAATTGTTTGCAAAGTTGCAAAAGCCTGCTATAGTAGTTCTGTAAACGATTGCATGGTATGCAAATATTAATGTACCAAAATCGGTAATTTATAGTATAATTACGGCAATAAGTTTTTTTATGGATTTATTTAGTATCAATCAGAGATGGGGTAAGAAGTTATGGAGAACAATGAACTACAAAGGGGATTGAGTGCCCGTCAAATTCAAATGATTGCACTTGGTGGTACGATTGGCGTGGGGCTTTTCATGGGTGCTACAAGTACAATTAAATGGACAGGCCCATCAGTTATCCTTGCATATTTAATTGCGGGTATCTTTTTATTTTTAATCATGAGAGCAATGGGGGAAATGATTTATTTAAACCCTACAACAGGATCATTTGCAACATTTGCAAGTGATTATATACATCCTGCAGCAGGTTATATGACAGCATGGAGTAATATATTCCAATGGATTGTTGTTGGTATGAGTGAGGTCATCGCAGTAGGAGAATATATGAAGTTTTGGTTCCCGGAATTGCCAACCTGGATTCCTGGTATTATTGCTATTTTATTATTGATGGCAGCGAATTTATTCTCGGTAAAAGCGTTTGGAGAATTCGAATTTTGGTTTGCTTTAATTAAAGTTGTAACAATTATTTTAATGATTATTGCTGGTTTTGGTCTTATTTTCTTTGGTTTTGGAAATGGTGGCCATGCGGTAGGTATTTCTAATCTATGGACAAATGGCGGATTTATGCCAAATGGTATTGTTGGTTTCTTCTTTGCATTATCAATTGTAATTGGTTCATACCAAGGTGTGGAACTGATAGGTATTACTGCAGGTGAAACTAAAGATCCTCAGAAAAATATCGTTAAAGCAGTGAATGGTGTTATCTGGAGAATTTTAATTTTCTATTTAGGTGCTATTTTTGTTATTGTTTCAGTGTATCCTTGGAATCAATTAGGAGACATTGGAAGTCCGTTTGTTGCAACATTTGCAAAAATCGGTATTACATTTGCAGCTGGATTAATTAACTTTGTTGTATTAACTGCAGCAATGTCAGGATGTAACTCAGGTATTTTCAGTGCGAGTCGTATGATTTATACACTTGCTCATAAAGGTGAAATGCCGAAAATATTTACTAAAATCATGAGAAATGGTGTGCCATTGTACACTGTTGTTGCAGTATCTCTTGGTATTTTAATTGGTGCTTTATTAAACGTAATTTTACCTTTATATATCGATGGAGCGAAGAGTATTTTCGTATACGTTTATAGTGCGTCTATTTTACCAGGTATGATTCCTTGGTTTATGATTTTATTCAGTCACTTACGTTTTAGAAAATTACACCCTGAAGAAGTGGAAGGTCACCCATTCAAAATGCCTGGTGGCGCAGTAACTAACTATTTAACAATCTTATTTTTAATATTAGTATTGGTTGGTATGGTATTTAATGTTGAAACTAGAATATCAGTGCTTATTGGTGTTATCTTCTTAACGATTGTAACGATTTATTATTTTATTAGATATAATAAAAATAATGTAAAAGCAAAATAGTATGATTATAATGTGCGCTTATTTTATGACAAACTTGGCCCTAGCTTATTAAAGTTAAATAGCCAAAGAAATGTTATGAGTAGGCGCATTTTTTTATAAATATAGCTTAAATCAAAGATGTAGTATGAATTTACTTATAAGTGGCAATACTATCGTTAGTTTTTACTGTAGGCTTTAAAATAAAAAATAGCTTTATTAAAATAACAAACGCAATTGATATATGGAATGAATCCGTTAATCAACTGCGTTTGTTTTTAATATAAGAAATTGAATGGCCTTATCAAATCATTGGTCATATGCGTATGTTATACAAGATAAAAGACATGTAAGCTTTGAAAATGATGCATAAATTATTATATGACATGATTAAAGAATTTATATAAGACTGTTAATGTTTAAAGTTAATATTTGATAAATGTTTACGATAGTTATCTAAAGCCATTTTAGATTGTGTTATGAAATCTAATGATGCGTGATAATTTAATGCAACATAACGATAATATAAAATATCAATAGTGAACATTTGAGCAAATAATGAAGTTGTTGCTCCCATATGCATCTCATTTTCATCAGTTTTCCCATAAGTTAAAACAATATTTGATGCCTGTGCTACGGGATTATCCCTTGTACTAGTAATTGTAATTATAGGTATATGGTAGTCATCAATAACTTTAACCATTGATTGCATTTCACTTTGCGTACCATTGTTAGTAATAAGAATAACACTGTCATTCGAATTGTGAGTTGCTAATAATGTTGCAAAAATATGTGTTTCTTGAACAAGTTGAATATTAAGACCTATTCTTGATAACTTTTGGTATAAGTCGGTAGCAACTACAAAAGATGCGCCAAAACCATATATAAAAATCGTCTCAGAACGTTTTAAACAATGACATATTTGATCAATAGTTTTATCATTTAATTCGTTATTTGCATGATTAAGTGCGCGTGTAGTACGTGTATGGAGTTTAGTTCTTAAAGATTCTGTGCTTTCGTTATTCATTAATTCAACATTGTAAATTGATGATGCTTTAGGAACATATTTAGATATATTTATTTTCAAGTCGTGAAAACCGCCATCAGTAATTTTCTTGCTAAATCGAATGACTGATGATGTACTAATATCTAATAAGCTTGCTAAGTCTTGAGACCTCATTTTAATCACCTTTTGAGGTGAATTTAGTATAAATTTAGCTATCTTTTTTTCATTTTTAGTCATATATGGATATTGACTATCTATTTCTGTTAGTACGTTTGACATATTAATCACTCCACTTTAACGCAATATATTTTATTAGCGTTGGCTATTGTTGTTTAACGCGATGGTATTTACAACTTGTAACGTTAGAGAATGAAAAATAAGCTGAATATGTTGTTTGTTTAATGATATTGAATTATAAAACTGTAAATTTTTTTAAGATGTATAGATAAAAAATAGCATACTCCCATGTGCAAATAATATATCAATATATTGATATATTACCGTAAGTCATACTGTATATTCCCAATTTATACATTATGTACTCATCTATTTAAATCTTAGTAAATGTAGTTATATAAGACTAAATCTACCATCTTAATCATTATGATTATAACTCGATTAATGCATCTTTACAATTTGAAGAAACTTTTTAATTGTATAATTTATGTAATAAAGTGAATTTTAATAAATAACTTGTTTAAATGACATTTTATGAAAAATAGGTTAATGAGCAAATTTAATTGCAAATAATGCGTTAGATAGTTCTGTATGATAAAAATTAAGATATTGAATTTTGTTACCATAGTCGACTTGTCGGAGGGGACGTTTATTAAGTAGTGTTATAATTTCATAATAGAAAACTTGCTTTTCGTTTATTATATATGATGTTTCAAAGCCTTTGAACTTATTCAATTCATTAGTAACTATTTGGTTAAATTTATAAATATGCGTTTGAATGTTCCAATTTGTCATTAAAGTATTATATTTAATCGTATCAATGATTTGAATCAAATTAGTAATTTGTTGTCTCATATACTTAGTTTCGTTTATCATGTAGAAGTACCTCCAAAAATCAATTATTAAACAGGAAAGGATATAACAGTGGAAAATGAAAAAAAGAAATACACGTTTAAAGATATAGCATGGAGAGATTTGCTTATAATTCCAATTATAGGTGTTATATTTTATGCACTCACAATTGCAGCTTACATAGGACCAATTTTGTTTGGTTATTATAAAATCGATAGTAATCTGATATTTGTAGCGACTATCACACAAGCTTTAGCATATACGATTGGGATTGGCGCATTTTATTTATTTCATTTAAAAGTGATGCCATCAAGGCTTCGAGCTGGTTTTGCGTATATCAAAAAATATTGGCTTAGATTGTCAATAACGTATATTATTGCTCTCATCTTAATTTATACATATGAATATATGACACAGTTTCTACCTAAACATTTGCAATATAGTGAAACAGCCAATGAACTTGAGCTAAATAAAATGTTTGAAGTGCCTGCATTTTTACCTGTAGCATTCTTATTAATTGTGATTGTAGGTCCAATAGTTGAAGAAATCGTATTTAGACATATTTTAATTGGAGAATTAGGTAAGAAGTTTAATTTTATAGCTATGAGTATTGTTTCGGTGTTCTTATTTGCATTTATTCATGTGACTGATGCAAAGTCGCCATTTGAGTTTGGTCCATATCTCATACTATCCATCATATTAGTTTTCACTTATATAAAATCTGGAAGAAACCTAGGTTCAACAATTGCATTACATATAGCAAATAATTTTGTTTCTTTCGTTATATCAGTAATAAGTATTTATGCGTAGATAAAACCCCATCGACTCCATAGTTTAGGAATCGATGGGGTTTAAAAATTGATGATAGTTATCAATGGATATGTCTCTGGTTTGAATCGTCTTACCGAATGAATACGAAATATCTATAATATTTTCAATTTCGAGTTCGGCAGTTTTGTCTTGAGCAATATCATAAATGACTGCATGCCAATGTCCATGTTTACACAAAAGGCCAATAAATATAACGTTTTCGGCTTTAATATTATCATCAACCCTATGATCTACTAACATCACATTTCGTTCTGTACAATAAATTAAAATGTCGGAAAACAACATTGGGAGTGTCATATGTTGTGTGTCATCAAATTTAATATAAAAGTCCATGCGCTTAAGCAACTTTCTTAAGCGTGTTTGTGGAAGACTTAAACATTGTTTTATAATTGCGTTGATTTCGCTTTTATATGGTAATGTCGAGTACGACTGACTTTCATTAAGCACTAAAAATAAGGCCGATAATTGTGTTTCAGATAAGTTTAATGCAATTTTAGATTGTGCTTGTTGTATTTGGTAACCACCATTTTTCCCATAATGCGCATAAATTTTAACACCTTGATTTTCTAAATCATCAATATCTCTTAAAATTGTGCGTTTGGATACGTTGCAATATTTAGCTAATTCTAAAGCGGTCATTTTTTTATTTTGTTGAATTGCAGTAATTATTAAATTTTGCCTTTCAGCTTTATTCATGACAGCCACCTCCTAAAAGATGATATATTACACAAAGTATAACATAAGAGTGACAATGAGGACATTTTCAATATCTTTTTAAAAAAATCGGAAAAATTTTGTAGAAAACGCTTACATTTTAAAAAAGATTGTGCTATGATATTACTTGTAACAGGGGGAGCGATTAAACAAAGGGGTAGAGCTATATAACAGATAGCTTTTAATCGTTCAAGTTACATCACAACATCTTCAATATTTATTACTTACTTTCCTTTCTATTTGTCGGCTAGCACGTGACTAGCCGATTTTTTTATGCACAAAAAGAAGAAGTCTTCAGTTGTATTGTTGATTCTTTTAATATAGGGTAATAGTAAAATGATAATGATATGAGAAGTGGTGGACGAAGTGACAGATAAAACATTACAGCAAATAGATAAGTTAATATGTTCGTGGTTGAAACAAATAGACAATGTTATTCCACAATTAATTATGGAGATGACTACAGAAACCAAGCGTCATCGATTTGATTTAGTTACAAATGTAGATAAACAGATTCAACAACAATTTCAACAATTTTTAGCAACGCATTTTCCGGAACACCAACTATTAGCGGAAGAAAAAAGTAATAAAATGATTACGAATGAAATTAATCATTTATGGATTATGGATCCCATTGATGGAACTGCCAATTTAGTAAAACAGCAAGAAGAGTATTGTATTATATTGGCGTATTTTTATGAAGGTAAACCAATGTTATCGTATGTATATGATTATCCGCATAAAAAGCTTTATAAAGCACTACGAGGAGAAGGTGCTTTTTGTAATGGAATTAAGATGGAAGAACCACCATCGTTAAAATTGGAAGACGCTATTATATCGTTTAATGCACAAGTGATGAATCTGGATACGGTGCAAGATTTATTTGACGCCTCATTTAGTTATCGTTTAGTTGGTGCTTGCGGATTAGATTCTATGCGAGTGGCAAAAGGTCAATTTGGGGCACATATTAATACAAATCCTAAACCTTGGGACATTGCTGCGCAGTTTTTATTTGCAGAACTATTGAATCTAAAAATGACAACTTTAGATGGTAAGGCAATTGATCATTTAAAGGGTGCACCTTTTATTATAAGTAATCAAGCATGTCATGAAACGGTACTTAAAATTTTAAATGCAAATGGTGGTTATCAAAAATACAGATAGATATTCTATAGTGATAAAAAATGATAAAAAATAGTTATACGTCTACAGAAGTATAGTAAAAAAATTATTTTACTATATAATAAATAGAGAAAACAGACAAAGTATGTAAGGAATAGTAAAGGAGTGGTGGGATTGAAACGTTCGTCTAAAAGTAAAATGAGCCTACCGAAAAAAATATTTTTATGGGTATTCGGTATTTTAGTAATCTTAGCGATTGTAGCTGTTGTGTATGTAGCTGCTAAAATTTTTATTACTGGTAATAAGATACACAATCCGTTAGATCGCAATCATTCAGAATTAAGAGATAAAAAAGTGAGTTTAAACGATGGTGATCCATTCACAATCGCTTTATTTGGTGTCGATTCAGATGCTGATCGTAAGAAAAAGGGTGGCGGAGAGCGTAGTGATAGTATTATGATTTTATCTATCAACCCTAAAACGAAGAAAACTGAAATAGTAAGTATACCGCGAGATACAAGAGCAGAAATTGTTGGCCGTGGTACTACTGAAAAAATTGCACATGCCTATGCATATGGTGGACCAAATATGGCTGTTAAATCACTTGAAAAATTAATGAATGTGCCAATTGATCATTATGCGACAATCGATATGGATGGTTTGCATAATATGATAGATAGCATCGGCGGTGTTGATGTAGTAAGTAATGATACATTCACTGTTGATGGTGTTCGTTTTACAAAAGGACAGCAGACACATGTAAATGGTGATCAAGCATTGAAGTTTATTAGAAGTCGTAAAGAAGAAGGTGCTGGTGGTGACTTTGGTCGACAACAACGTCAGCAAATTGTGCTTGAAGCGATGGCCAATAAGATTGCAAGCCCATCATCGATTACACATTTTAATAGTCTAATGAATGAAATTCAAAATAATGTTAAAACAGATTTAACATTAGGTGATTTGAATACGATTAGAAGCAATTATAAAGATGCTAATGACACGATTAATAAACATCAATTGAGTGGTCAAGGCGGCATTCAAAGTGACGGATTGTACTACTTCATTCCTAGTGAGCAGTCAAAAGCTGAAAGTACTAAGTTATTAAAAGATAATCTAGAGTAGTAAACTAAGGGAAAGTAAGTTATCAAAATTGTACACAAACTAATTAGATAGAATGAGCTGTAAAAAGAATAACGAATAGAATTAATAGCCCGTAAATAGAAGGTGATAACACTTTTTATTTATGGGTTATTTTATTTAATGCCTGATATGCGGTTTTGTAAATTAACCCATTACAAATTCAATTTAAAAATAAATCATACCTTCTAAATGACAGTAGATATTTATCAGACTTGGGTTATTAATTTTCAGAAAAAGGGTATTTATAAATAGTATAACGATTTTTAGGTGAGCTACTTATTAAGTATTGTCATTAATAAGGTTGTGAAAGATATGGCAAAAAAGCGTGAAACAGATAATTGGAAAGCTAATAATGATAATTATTTTCAATTAAACAAAAAGATGATTTAATTTCGCGCAAAATATTTCAAATAAAAATGATTGCAAAAATAAAAAATACAAAAATACGCTTAACATTATACACTTAAAGTAATACAATTATATTGATTCTATCTGAAAGATGTGTGGGGCATCGTTATTTTAGGTGGATATGAGCAATTTATTAAAAGTCATTTACGGAAAAATATATAGATGGGGTGAATAGTATGCAAGAACATTTGGTGGTCACGCTTGATGGTAAAGATTATCTTGTAGAACCAGGTACAAATTTACTTGAATTCATTAAATCGCAAGATACTTTTGTGCCTTCAATTTGTTATAACGAATCAATGGGACCAATTCAAACGTGTGATACATGTACTGTTGAGATTGATGGTAAAATTGAACGTTCATGTAGTACAGTGATTGATCGTCCAATGACAGTAAATACAGTGAATAATGATGTGAAAGATGCTCAAAAAGAAGCGCTTGATCGAATTTTAGAAAAGCATATGCTGTATTGTACAGTATGTGATTATAATAATGGTGATTGTGAAATTCATAATACGATGGATGCATGGGGGCTTCAGCATCAAACGTATGAATATAAAGAGAAGCCATACGAAAAAGATTACGGCCCATTTTATCGTTATGATCCAAATCAATGTATCTTATGTGGGCGTTGTGTAGAAGCATGTCAAGATATTGAAGTAAATGAAACTATTAGAATTGATTGGGATCGTGAACATCCACGTGTTATTTGGGATAATGATGTACCGATTAATGAATCTTCATGTGTATCTTGTGGTCAATGCGCAACTGTATGTCCATGTAATGCCATGATGGAAGTGAATATGGAAGGTAATGCGGGTTATATGACTGATACGGAACCTGGTTCATTAGCGGCAATGATTGATTTAACTAAAAAAGCAGAACCTGGTTATGGTCCACTATTTGCAATCTCAGATTCAGAAGCAGAAATGCGTAAAGAGCGTATTAAGAAAACTAAAACAGTGTGTACATATTGTGGTGTGGGCTGTTCATTTGAAGTTTGGACTAAAGATAGAGAAATTTTAAAAGTACAACCATCACATGATTCTCCAGCAAATAAAATTGCGACTTGTGTTAAAGGTAAGTTTTCATGGGGACATATTAATTCAGATCAACGCTTAACGAAACCATTAGTAAGGAAAAATGGTGAGTTCCATGAAGTAGAATGGGATGAAGCATTAAATGTCATTGCAGATAATTTTACATCTATTAAAGAAAAGTATGGCCCAGACGCACTATCATTCATTTCTTCTTCTAAAGCGACGAATGAAGAATCGTATTTAATGCAAAAATTAGCAAGACAAGTTATTGGCACTAATAACGTTGATAACTGTTCAAGATATTGCCAAGCACCTGCAACAAAAGGCTTATTTAGAACGGTTGGACACGGCGGTGACTCAGGTAGTATTGAAGATTTAGAAAAAGCAGCAATGTCTGTATTGATTGGTACGAATACAGCCGAAGCACACCCGGTTATTGCATCACGCATGAAACGTGCTCAAAAATTATTTGGACAAAAAATACATGTGTTTGATATTAGAAAACATGAAATGGCTGAACGTGCGGATCGTTTCTATCAACCGAAACCAGGTACGGATTTAGCGTGGTTAAGTGCAGTGACGAAATATATCATTGATCATGACTTACACGATAAAGCCTTTATCGAAGAGTGGGTTGAAGATTTTGATGAATATTACAAGTCATTAGAAACATTTACAATGGCATTCGCTGAAGAGGCTACTGGTATTCCAGAAGCAGAGTTGATTAAGTTCGCTGAAGAATGTGCCAAAGCTGAGTCCGTTGTCATTTGTTGGGCAATGGGTATCACACAACAAGACATTGGAAGTGATTCAAGTACAGCAATTTCAAACTTATTATTAGTTACTGGAAATTATCGTCGACCTGGTACAGGCGCGTATCCATTACGTGGACATAATAATGTTCAAGGTTGTAGTGATATGGGTAGTATGCCTGATAAAATTACTGGCTATCAAAGTATTGAAGCGGACGATATTCGCGCTAAATTCGAAAAAGAATATGGCGTTAAATTGAATCCTAAAGTTGGTAAAGATAATCATGAAATGGTTGAAGGTGTCCATGATGGGGACATTCATTCATTATATCTATATGGAGAAGATACTGGTATTGTAGATTCAAATATTAATTTTGTACAAGCTGCTTTTGAAAAATTAGATTTCATGGTAGTCCAAGATGAATTTTTAACATTTACAGCTACATTTGCAGATGTTGTCTTACCAGCAAGTCCTTCATTAGAAAAAGATGGTACTTTTACGAATACTGAGCGACGTATTCAACGTTTATACCAAGCATTGAAACCATTAGGTGATTCTAAACCTGACTGGAAAATATTCCAAGCAATTGCTAATAAATTAGGTTTCGATTGGAATTACAAACATCCAAGCGAAATTATGGATGAAATTGCTAGACTAACACCTCTATATGCTGGGGTAAGTTATGATCGTTTAGAAGGATTCAATAGTTTACAATGGCCTGTGCATCCAGATGGTACAGATGAACCAATACTTTATTTAGAAGGATTTAATTTCGATAATGGTAAAGCAAAATTATTCCCATTATCATTTGATAATTACTTTAAGCAAGATGAAGTTTATGATATTCATGTAAACAATGGTCGATTGTTAGAGCACTTCCACGAAGGTAACATGACATATCAAACACCAATGCTTAAATACAAAGTGCCACGTGCATTTGTTGAAATTTCTCCAGAGCTTGCTGAAGATAGAGGCATTCATGAAGGTGCAGAAGTTAAGTTGATTTCTGAAACAGGAGAAGCGGTATTACAAGTTCACGTGACAGATCGTGTTAAAGGTAAAGAAATCTATATTCCATTAAATAATGATGCGATGGAAAATGGAGACCTAGGTGCAATTAACTTATTAACTAATAGTGATGTTGATCAATACACGGATACACCATCTTATAAATGTACAAGCTGTCGTTTGGAGGTAATTACGAAACGTGGTAAGTCACCGTTGAACCCAAATAATTTCCGTGTCAATAAAAAACGTCATCCGCAGTACAGTGTTCAAGTACAGAAAAAATGGGAACGTCCAGATTATGTTTTCCCAGGAAATCAGGTGGATAAATAATGGCTGAGAGAATATCTTCTAAAATTAGACGCTTAGAAAAATCAGAAGAACAAATTAAGTTAGAAAGTTTAAATGAAGTTACAGAGGCAATTGCAGCGAATAAAGATAGTATATTAAAAGCAATCAAACTTATTAAAGTGTTAGATGATGCTAAAATATTAGATGCTTTAAATGGCGCAGTTAGAGGACGTCAAGTGATTATTAATAAATTTGCTGTTGAGCTCAACAAAGATATCTATACTGGTCTATTAACAAATATGGCATCAATGGTATTTTTATTAGGTGAATTAAATGTATCAGATTTAAGTGACTTCCTTAATAAAGTTAATAAAGGATTACATGTTGCAAATCAAGCGAGTCCTAATGCGAAGACATCTGTAAGAAGTCTGTTAGGCGTTTTAAAAGATGACGACATGAACCGTAGTTTAACATATATGCTTAATATGCTAAAAGGTATGTCTCGAGAAGATTAACATTACAATGAAAAAGTGTTTCTACATGCAAGCAGTGTAGGAGCACTTTTTTAATTTTTTTAAAAATTAAAAAGGGTGTTTTTGATGGAATAAATGAATAACATTGAAAAACAAAAAAATCACGTGCTATTATGAATCAATCATCGACAGGCCTATGAAACATCATGTATTATTATGATTATGTAAGTTATTTAAATAAAAAGGGTGAGTGCATATTAATTCGAGAATGTTAAAAACGTCAGCTGTAATTTCTAATACATTATTAGTCATAGGTTTAGTCTGTCTATTTATGATGAAATTAGTGTTAGCTATTACTTTTTTTGCTGTTTCATTATCAATTAGTCTAGTTGTCTTTAATATGATGTTCAGAGATAGAACAACGATGAAAGTAATCGTTAACGCTTCTTTTTTAATCGTAATATTAGCGATTGTAGTGGCATATTTTTTATTGTCTAAGTAAGAAAAATGAGGTTTTGTCTATATGAAGAAGAATTTCAAGTTACGCATTTCAACGCTACTATTGATAGTTATTTTAGTTGTTTTTGCTGTATTACTCATCGTGAATGAAACTAAATTGTTTAAAAATGATGTGAATTACTCTTTTGATGAGGCTGTTTCAATGCAACAAGGGAAAGGTATTGTACAGACAAAAGAAGAGGATGGTAAATTTGTTGAAGCAAATAATAATGAAATTGCTAAAGCAATGACTATTTCACATAAAGACAATGATATGAAGTATATGGATATCACAGAAAAAGTGCCAATGTCGGAATCTGAAGTTAACCAATTGCTAAAAGGTAAGGGGATTTTAGAAAATCGAGGGAAAGTTTTTCTAGAAGCTCAAGAAAAATATGAGGTTAATGTCATTTATCTTGTTAGCCATGCATTAGTAGAAACAGGTAACGGCAAATCAGAATTAGCAAAAGGCATTAAAGATGGAAAAAAACGCTATTACAACTTTTTTGGTATAGGAGCATTCGATAGTAGTGCTGTTCGTAGTGGAAAAAGTTATGCTGAAAAGGAACAATGGACATCACCAGATAAGGCGATTATTGGTGGTGCAAAGTTCATTCGTAATGAATATTTTGAAAACAATCAACTGAATTTATATCAAATGCGATGGAATCCAGAAAATCCTGCGCAACATCAATATGCGAGTGACATTCGCTGGGCAGATAAAATTGCCCAATTAATGGATAAATGCTATAAGCAGTTTGGTATAAAGAAAGATGATATTAGACAAATATATTATAAATAAGACATCAGTGCTTAAAGGAGCTGGAACAATTTATTGTTTCGAGCTCCTTTAGCGCATTCTGAGTGTGTTAGTTAAATGGATTTTAACCTAACAAAAAACGCTATATAGCATCAAATATGCTATATCCCACATCATTGTTACAAATGTACATTATGTAAATGAATATTGCTGTCTAAATGTGCATGTAATATACAATGGTGCAGATAATACACTTAAGTCTTTAAAAATGAAACGTTAGTTCCAAGAGTCATTTTTAAACAATAGTGCATGTGATAAAATAGAAAAGAATGAAAAATATAGAGGTGACAATATGAAGATAGCAATTATAGGTGCAGGCATCGGTGGATTAACAGCTGCTGCATTATTACAAGAACAAGGTCATACTATTAAAGTCTTTGAAAAAAATGAGTCAGTTAAAGAAATTGGCGCTGGGATTGGTATCGGAGATAATGTGCTTAAAAAACTAGGTAATCATGACTTAGCTAAAGGTATTAAAAATGCTGGGCAAATCTTATCTACAATGACAGTGTTAGATGACAAAGATCGCCTGTTAACTACTGTTAAATTAAAAAGTAATACATTGAATGTGACGTTACCACGCCAAACATTAATTGACATTATTAAATCTTATGTAAAAGATGATACAATATTTACAAATCATGAAGTCACGCATATAGATAATGAGACAGATAAAGTTACCATACATTTCGCGGAACAAGAGAGTGAAGCATTTGATTTATGTATTGGTGCTGATGGAATTCATTCTAAAGTGAGACAATCTGTAAATGCTGACAGTAAAGTATTATATCAAGGGTATACATGCTTTAGAGGTTTAATTGATGATATTGATTTAAAGCATCCGGATTGTGCAAAAGAATACTGGGGAAGAAAAGGAAGAGTAGGTATTGTTCCGTTATTAAATAATCAAGCATATTGGTTCATTACAATCAACTCGAAGGAAAACAATCATAAATATAGTTCGTTTGGTAAACCTCATTTGCAAGCATACTTTAATCACTATCCAAATGAAGTTAGAGAGATCTTAGACAAACAAAGTGAAACAGGTATCTTATTGCATAATATTTATGATTTGAAACCACTCAAATCTTTTGTTTATGGTCGTACTATTTTACTAGGAGATGCAGCACATGCGACAACGCCTAATATGGGGCAAGGTGCTGGACAAGCAATGGAAGATGCTATCGTATTAGTAAATTGTTTTAACGCATACGACTTTGAAAAAGCATTACAGCGTTATGATAAAATACGTGTCAAACATACTGCAAAAGTAATTAAGCGTTCTAGAAAAATCGGTAAAATTGCCCAATATCGTAGTCGTTTAGTTGTTGCAGTTAGAAATCGTATTATGAAAATGATGCCAAATGCATTAGCAGCTGGACAAACTAAATTCTTATATAAATCGAAAGAGAAATAATACAACAATATGAAAACCCCCGTATGTTGAAATGAGAGCTCAACATATGGGGGTTCTTGTTTTTATAATGTCATTATAATAAATTCAATTATTAGTTAACGACAAATTGTGGTTTCTCACCTTGAACGGCACTAATTGCAGCATTAGCAACAATTTTAGACATCATGTCACGTGCTTCAAATGTAGCATTACCAATATGCGGTGTTAATACTACATTATTAAGTGATTTTAAGTCATCGGTAATATCTGGTTCAAATTCATATACATCAAGTGCAGCACCTTCAATTTCATTATCTTTCAATGCTTGCACTAGTGCTTGTTCGTGCACGATTGGACCACGAGAGGCATTGATTAAATACGCCGTAGATTTCATCATTTTAAATTGTTCTGTATCAATTAAATGATGCATTTTAGGATTATAAGCAGCGTTGATAGTGATAAAATCTGCATTCTTTAATAGTGTATCTAAATCTACATATTTTGCACCGATTTCTCGTTCTTTTTCTTCTTTGCGATTAGGTCCTGTGTATAGTACATCCATGTCAAATGCTCTTGCACGACGCGCTACTGCACTACCAATTTCACCTAAACCGATAATGCCGATTGTTTTCCCAGATACTTCTCTACCTCTGAAAAATAAAGGTGCCCATCCGTCAAATCCAGTTGTACGTGATAATTGGTCGCCTTCAACAATACGACGCGCTACTGCAAGTACTAATCCAATTGTTAAATCAGCAGTCGCGTTTGTTGATGCTTTAGGTGTGTTTGTAACATCTATACTTTTTTCTCGAGCATACTCGATATCAATATTATTAAAACCAGCACCATAGTTGGCAATGATTTTTAAGTCTTTACCAGCATCGATAACATCTTTATCAACGTTTGTAGATAATAAACTAATTAAGGCAGTCGCATCTTTAACACCTTTAATTAAAGTGTCTTTATCGACTAATCCTTTACCTTCATACATTTCAACTTCAAAATGTTCTTGTAAAAGTTTTAAACCTACTTCTGGTATTGCACCAGCAACATAAACTTTTTCCATAAAAGATCACTCCTTTTATCTTAGTATAGTAGAAGATTAGACAGTATACAACTATGTCATGATGTCTTGTGTATCAATGATGTAAGCGTGTACTTTTGATGGAGGTGATATAACTTAGGCACTGTAGAACTATGAATATTGTAATGTGGAAAAACTGGATCAATTAAATTAGATAACGTAGTTTTAAAGTTAAATAGTATTGAAAAAATTAATATTATGAATATGGGGGGGAAATATAAATAAGTAGGTGGCAACGAAAAATAGCAAAAAAAGAGCTTCTCCTATAAAGGAAAGCTCAAAGTTTTTTGATGACATATGTACTAGAATTAAGTTTCAAGACAATATGTATCATCGTGTTTATATTAAATATGGATGTAGTTGTAGTTACCTGCTTCGCTTGCAGAAATAGTTCTAGAACTTACTGAGAAAGGTCCGCCACTATAATTCATTTCTGAAATTGTAACTGAACCATCACTGTTTACACTTTCTACATATGCAACGTGACCAAATGGTCCTTCAGAAGATTGTAGGATAGCGCCTTTAGAAGGTGTATGGTTTACTGTGAATCCAGCACCTTGTGCAGCAGCAGCCCAATTATTAGCATTTCCCCAAGTAGAACCGATTTCTCCGCCTACTTTATCATATACATACCAAGTACATTGTCCTGCAGTGTATAAGTTACCAGAATGTGAAATTGATGATGTAGTTGTCGTAGTTGTTGTAGTCGTTGTAGTTTGAGTCGTATTATAGTTATAGTTGTTATAATTTGTATAATTTTCAGCAGCGTCTGCATGTTGTGCATGACCTACTAATGCTGTACCAATTCCTGCTGTTAACGTAGTTGCTGTTACTAATTTTTTCATGAATAAAGTCCTCCAAAGTTCTATATCTTTTTTTATAAATAAAACGTAGCGACTGTTTTATTCTCACATCTCGAATTGATGACAATAGTTACTTTAACAAAATTAATGCTTCTTGTGGGGAATGTTATTGATTTGTAAAAGAATAAAAAAACTTTGACTAATTTTGTAATAAAAATTAGTCAAAGTTACAATGAGATTAACAGATAATTAATAGGAAATATTTATTTGTAATATGTTTAAATAAATCGAATTGTTAAAGGTATTACATATTCTTGGCCATTATAATATTTGACACACGCAATAATTGTGAATACAAAAGATAATATTGAGAAAGCGAATATGGATAAAATACCGATAAACGTAATGATGAAACCTATAATGATAATGAAATCAATATCGGTAGCAATTAGGAAAACGCCAATAAAAGTGATAACGACTAAAACGATAGACCAAATAATATAAGAAATCGTATAGTTAAGATAATTTTTTCCAGCACGATCAACTAGTTTTGATTCATCTTTTTTCAATAACCATATAATCAGTGGACCAATAATAGATGTGAATAAACTTAATAAATAGATAAGCATCGCCATAATGTTCTCATCATTGGATTTGCGATTCGGTTGATGATTTGTTACGTCGTTCATTTCAGTTGTCATATTAGACACTCCTTTGAAAATTGTAATATTATCTTTAACTATAACAAAATATAATCAAAAATAAACATGTTTATTAAACAATTATTAAAAATAAAAATAATTGGTGGACGTCGGCGTTTAAATAGGTTAATTTAAGGTTATATATACTTAACATTTATAATGATGCGTAATGAATTCGCATCATTTTTATATTGTCTTACGTATAATTTGTTTTTAATTTTAACCAAAGATAGAAAGAGGGTTGTTTATGAAAATAGCAATTGTAGGATCAGGAAATGGCGCAGTTACGGCAGCAGTAGATATGGTGAGCAAAGGCCACGATGTTAAATTATATTGTCGTAATCAATCTATAAGTAAGTTTCAAAACGCAATCGAAAAGGGCGGATTTGATTTTAATAATGAAGGTGATGAACGTTTCGTAAAATTCACTGATATTAGTGATGATATGGAATATGTTTTAAAAGATGCTGAAATTGTTCAAGTGATTATTCCATCTTCATACATAGAGTATTATGCTGATGTAATGGCAGAGCATGTAACTGATAATCAGTTGATATTCTTCAACATGGCTGCAGCAATGGGGTCAATTCGTTTTATGAATGTTTTAGAAGATAGACATATTGAAACAAAACCACAATTAGCGGAAGCTAATACGTTGACGTATGGTACGCGTGTCGATTTTGAAAATGCAGCAGTTGATTTATCTCTAAATGTACGTCGTATCTTCTTTTCAACATATGATAGAAGCTGTCTAAATGATTGTTATGACAAAGTTTCAAGTATTTATGATCATTTAGTAAAAGAGGAAAGCTTAATTAAAACAAATCTTGAAAATGGTAATCCTGAAGTGCATCCAGGGCCAACATTATTGAATGTCGGTCGCATTGATTATGCTGGTGAGTTCGCTTTATATAAAGAAGGAATTACTAAACATACAGTTAGATTACTTCATGCAATCGAATTAGAACGTTTAAATTTAGGCCGTAGATTAGGTTTTGAATTATCAACAGCTAAAGAATCACGTATTGAACGTGGTTATTTAGAACGTGATAAAGAAGATGAACCATTAAATCGTTTGTTTAATACAAGCCCAGTATTTTCACAAATTCCAGGACCAAATCATGTAGAAAGCAGATATTTAACTGAAGATATTGCATATGGTTTAGTATTATGGTCAAGCTTAGGTCGTGTTATTGATGTACCGACACCAAATATAGATGCAGTAATTGTCATTGCATCGACAATCTTAGAAAGAGACTTCTTTGAGGAAGGCTTAACAGTTGAATCCATTGGCTTAGATAAGCTTGATTTAGAAAAATATTTAAAATAAATGATGGCTTGAAGATAGAAAAGGATATAGCATTATGTAAAAGCAATAAATTGAAGAAAAGAGGTTTCTCATCAATAAGCGAAGGGGACGATAGATGATGACAAGAAAACCAACCTTTTTAGAATCAATTTCGACAATGATTGTAATGGTTATTGTTGTTGTAATAGGCTTTGTGTTTTTTGATATTCCAATTCAAGTATTATTAATTATTGCCTCAGCATATGCCACATGGATTGCAAGACGTGTCGGCTTAACATGGCAAGATTTAGAAAAAGGCATTGCAGAACGTTTAAATACTGCAATGCCTGCAATTTTAATTATACTAGCGGTAGGAATTATAGTAGGCAGTTGGATGTTTTCTGGCACAGTGCCAGCGTTGATTTATTATGGCTTAGATTTATTAAATCCAAGCTATTTTTTAATATCAGCCTTTTTTATAAGTGCTGTTACATCTGTAGCAACTGGTACAGCATGGGGCTCTGCATCAACTGCAGGGATTGCACTTATTTCTATTGGTAATCAATTGGGGATTCCTCCAGGAATGGCTGCGGGTGCTATTATAGCAGGCGCTGTATTTGGAGATAAAATGTCACCATTATCAGATACAACTAATTTAGCGGCACTTGTTACTAAAGTTAATATATTTAAACATATACATTCGATGATGTGGACGACGATACCTGCGTCAATCATAGGTTTATTAGTATGGTTTATTGCTGGATTTCAATTTAAAGGGCATTCAAATGATAAACAGATTCAAACTTTGTTATCAGAGCTTGCACAGATTTATCAAATTAACATATGGGTCTGGGTTCCCTTAATTGTGATCATTGTTTGTTTGCTATTTAAAATGGCTACAGTGCCAGCTATGCTAATATCAAGCTTTTCTGCCATTATAGTGGGTACTTTTAATCATCATTTCAAAATGACAGATGGTTTCAAAGCAACATTTAGTGGCTTTAACGACTCAATGATACATCAGTCTCATATTTCATCCAGTGTGAAAAGCTTGTTAGAGCAGGGTGGTATGATGAGTATGACTCAAATATTAGTAACGATATTTTGCGGATATGCATTTGCAGGTATTGTAGAAAAAGCAGGATGTTTAGAAGTCTTATTAACTACTATTTCTAAAGGCATCCATTCTGTAGGAAGTTTAATATGTGTTACTGTTATTTGTTGTATTGCGCTTGTATTCGCTGCAGGTGTTGCTTCGATTGTAATTATTATGGTCGGTGTGTTAATGAAAGATTTGTTCGAAAAATACCAAGTCTCTCGTTCCGTTTTATCAAGAACACTTGAAGACTCAAGTACGATGGTCTTACCTTTAATACCATGGGGAACATCAGGTATTTACTATACGAATCAACTTCATGTCTCTGTTGGAGAATTTTTCATATGGACAGTACCATGTTATTTATGCGCAATTATAGCAATTATCTATGGTTTTACAGGGATAGGTATTAAAAAGTCATCGAATTCACGTTTAACTTAATGTGAGCGTGGAATATATATAATATGTTGAAACACTTTAATCATTTATAATTGTAGCGGTTATAATTTGAAAAGGTTTTAACTTAGAATAAATATCCTCTATACATATACTGAATATGTTTTGTAGCGGAACATGTTGATATATGTAATGTAAGTTTTATGTCATGATTTGTAATGACTAAATTAATTGAGAATTTGAAGGCAAGTATATTTGTAAGTACTTTAACTAAAAATTTATCAATGTATAGCCGATTTGACGTGCCTAAATTTGGGTGTGTCAATGGCTGTATGTTGTTTATTCTTTATTACAGAGTGAATCGGATTGGTGAAAATCGAAATTTTGAGATTTTTACCAATTCGATTTTTTTCATAGAAATTAAAAAAGCCAACAAGGCTCTTGAAACCTTGTTGGCGTAAAACTTAGTCATCACTAATTAGTGAATGAAGTTATAACCAGCAGCTTGGCTAGCTGAGATTGTACGTGAAGTTACAACACCTGGGCCATAACCATAGTTCATTTCTGAAACTCTTACTGAACCATTGCTGTTAACACTTTCAACGTATGCAACGTGACCGTATGCACCTTGAGTTGTTTGCATAATTGCACCAGCTTTTGGTGTATTGTTCACTGTGTAACCAGCTCTTGCAGCTGCGTTAGCCCAGTTACTTGCATTGCCCCAAGTTGAACCGATTTTACCACCTACACGATCAAATACGTAGTATGTACATTGACCAGAAGTGTATAAGTTACGTCCTGAAGTATAACCACTTGAGATTGAACGGCCATTTGATGATGGAGCCATAGTTGTAGTTACTTGAACATTGTTGCTTGAAGTGCTGTAGCTTGCACCTAAACCACCAGTACGGTAGCTGTTTGTGTTGTAACTATTATAGTTATTGTAGTTATATGATTGATTATTATTTGAGTAGTTGTTGTAACGGCTGTAGTTATTGTAGCTATAACCGTTGTTGTAATTGTTATAGTTATAGTTATTGTAACCATTGTAGTAGTAATAGCTGTAGTAGCCATTATCTTGGTTTAATTGACTTGGATGCCAGTTACCTTTCCATGTGTAATGGTAGTTACCTTGTGCATCAATAGTGTAAGTATAGCTATATGATGTTGGGTCATTTGGATTATAACCGTAGTTATCTTGCTCAGAAGCATGAGCTTGATTTCCTGATGCAATTGCGATTGTAGCGAATCCTGCAGTTGCGATAGTAGCTGTAGCGATTTTCTTCATTTTAAAAATATCCTCCTAAAAATTTTAAATCTAAAATATTTTCGTAATGTCCGTGTGACAAAATTAATGTTATAAGTTATCTCTCGTAATTAAACGACAAGAAAGACTATAACAGAAATTAGCGTCCTTGTGTGCTTTGTTAACGTTTTGTAATTTTTTGCTAATATCTTGACACAATAGAATTTTAAAAGTATAGAAATTTGCATTTTGCAAAACTTATAACTACGGCATTCTTTGTGAAAACTGAATGTTTCGAAAATAAGTCTGTTACAAATTTGTAATATTATTGAAAATTCTAAATGTATATTTTGTGCATAATATAGGACTTTTAATCAGAAAATGCATAAAAATTCGACACGAACGATCAAGTTTCTTTGATTATGAAAGCTTTGGTATTTGGATAAAAATGTATATTTAATGGATAAAATATCCTAATTTAGCATAAAAAAATGTTTTAATAAAAGTATTATTTGATATAATCGATTTATGTTTTGTTACTGCTAAAAAACATGTGGCGATATAATTGGTAGTGAATATTAGATGTTGACAATTGATTTGAGAAAGACAAACAGGAGTAAATCAATATATTTGTATATGTGAGGATGTAAGATGACAGATAATTATTCACTACATATTTTTAAAAGTATGAAAATGAGTAGTGTGAAGGAAGCAAACTTAAAAATTATATATTGGCTACAAGGTACAGGTGTAGTTTCAATCAATCTACAACAATATGATGTAAAAAGAAATGATGTCACCGTTATTATGTTGAATGATTTGTATCAGATTGATGGTCATGATGATAGTGTATGTTGTGTTGTTGAAGTAAGTGCAAAGACATTTTTGAAGTTTATGAATGCAAACTATATGATGCGTGGCAAGATATTAACAAATGAGGTTGCTAGCACTTTTAGAATCTTGATTAAGTATTTAATTTACAGCAAAATTAAACAACAGCCTTATAATGCTAATGATAAGATTATTAATTACATGTGTGTTGAATTAATGTCATTAAATACATACGATGGTAGTCGTCATTTAGTAGCCGAAGAAGTGCACGATTATTTAACAAACAACCACCATAAAAAGATAAATAGGAAAGATGTCATTAATCAAGTTAGTATTACAAACAAAGCTTTAAGTGACATGTTTAAAGCGACACCTTATAGTAATTTTATTCAATATTTAAATCATATTAGACTGGAGTATTGCTTAATTGATATTTTAACTTCTAAGAAGCCCATTGAAGAAATCGCAAGTAGTCATGGTTTTAATCATTATTCTCGTTTTATACACCTCTTTAAAGAAACGTATGGTGACACTCCTAAATTAATTAGAAAAAGATATAGTCCAACATCTCATTCAATTTACCATTCCCAATTAGTTGAAATTGATAA
The DNA here is from genome assembly GCF_017151845.1 of Staphylococcus sp. EG-SA-17. Taxonomy (NCBI): domain Bacteria; kingdom Bacillati; phylum Bacillota; class Bacilli; order Caryophanales; family Staphylococcaceae; genus Staphylococcus; species Staphylococcus sp. EG-SA-17. Next base: position 112,680 of record NZ_JACVZO010000003.1, on the reverse strand, counting down.
AAATATAATTGAATTATTTGATGATACTAATCAAAGTTCTTCAAGTATGCGCGAGATTGATATACCTTTTGAGCCTACCAAAAGGAGTCAAATGTATCAACCTAAAAACATCTATATTAAAGGAAGTAATTTTTATTGGATGGATTATTATACTATTAAACAAATCATTCAAAGATTAAGTGTTAATCCTGAAAACTTGCATATAATTGTTACAATCGACACAAGTAATGAGCTATCGATTGAACAAATCACTTTATTACTTCAAAAGATAGTGAATTACAATGTAAATGTAGTATTTCGTATTAAACATGAATATAAGGAATTGTTAACGAGTACTGAAAGAGGCAAGATAGAAAAGCTAGTAGCTACAATTTTTAATATGACTTTTGAGAGTAATAGATGTAAGATTGGATTTTTAATTAACGACTTAAATACTACTGCAATTCAAAAACTGAAACGTTTAATAGATAATTATATAGGAGTATTTGAATTAATATATCATCTGGAACCAAATGAGTTGAATGTGCGCTATTATAAAGAAATTGATCATCTAATAGACTATTTTATCTTACCGCTAAGACAAATAGAACAGGTGTCTATTGCACGTTCTAAAATTATATGTGATGTAGATTTGATTAATGAGAATGATGACTTAAAAGAAAAAATCACAATGTCTGATATTAATAAGATTACTGAACTTTTGACAAATTATACAAAATTTCGAGGGCTTATTATGCACATGTCAATTATAAGTGAAGCGAGCAAAGAAATAAATTTGACTAGATTATCAATATTCATTTTTATCATAAATATACTTAATCAATTACGAGGGATTGTTATTTATCAAAATGACACGATGATTGTAACGAAGTTCAAACATGAAGTACAATGTGTCATTTGTTTGCCAGCCGCATTGTTAAATGAGAATTCAGACGCTATACGTTTATCGTGTAAGAGTCTTCAACAATTTAGCCATGCTAAAACTAAACAAATTGTTTTAAGTATAGATAAAGATAATCATACTTCCGAAAATGGTGTACTTGTGAATGATATTATGCAACAACACAGTTATTGGAAAGCTAATTTTATAGAAAGAAATATTTATGATCATTCATTAATGGTCTCAAGCAATAGTATTGTTCATTTGAAATATCATCTTGAGATATAGGCATGGTTTAAGAGAGGTTTTAAAGATGTCTAAATTTAAAGTTAAGCGTTTAACTGCACACATACTAATGTTGAAAGTCATTAATGATATGTTGAAATATTCATTTCATCTCACTTTGACTCAAGTGAAACTATTAAATCTATTAGTTAAATATGATAATTCTGATTCCAATAGCGCTTCAATAGATAGGTTATTAAAAATGAAAGAAATCCAATCTAAGATGGCACTTCTTCAAATGTTAAGTTATTTAAACAATCATCAATGGCTATTGAAAGGAAGAGATCAAAGGGATCAACGTAAATTGACTATTTCGATTAATAAAATGCATATAGATAAAATAGAATATATGAATAATGAGCTTAGTGACTATATTGAACGTTATTTTGGTCAATATACATTTGATTTTAGTTGTGACTATGTATCGTATTTGTTGTCGTCACAAGAATTATTTCGAAATCTAAAGTGTTATTTAAATATGTGTCAATTATCATTAGAAGAGTTATACGTTTTAGGAATATTAAATCTGCATAAAGGTCAATTGACGGTTAAAGAATTACAGGGTGAATTCCATCACCCGATATTTGCGGTTAGTCCGATTTTAAAGTGTTTAATTTTGAAAGGATTAGTTAAAAAAGAGAGATGTGAATTAGATGAAAGGCGTGTTATTGTAACAATCAAGAGAGAAAAGTTTTCTAAAGTCACTATGCTTATTCAAGCATGTTATAATTATCTTGAAAAGGGAATACAAGTTAAGCTTAATAATAAATAGTTAATCACTTGTATTTCATATACCTATGAAGAATAGTTTATAGTTTTAAGTGGGAGGGATATTATGATTTTAGATAATGTGAATCCAAATGATTTATTTCCAACTGAAAAAAAGGGTCCGTCAGTGCTAGGAATAATTGAGTATCAAGTTCAAGGTGAGAATGAATTTGAAGGGGCATTTATAGCAACAAATGAAAGATTAATTATGAATGTAGATATGAATGGCCAATTTTATTATAGAAGTATTAGTTATAATGAAATAGAGAAGATAGATTATGATGGTCAAACTATAATGTTCAAATTTAATATTGGTAATGTCCCAATGCATGATATTAAAAGTGATAACGTTGAAATGTTTGTTGAATATGTAAAACAACATATGATAGTATAATGTCAATGTATGTAGGTTGATAAGAAGAGTTTGAATGATAACTCATTGCATTTAAAGATAAATGGCATGCGTTATGATTTAAAGCTCTTCTTTTTTTATATTTTATAAATTTCGTGAGCAAGCCATCAAATTAATATAAAAAATATCAAATCAGACACGTTGATATAGATTAAAATTTTAAAAGTTTACATATCAGTTAAGATACAAAATATTCAGACTAATAATTTTCAATTTGGCAAAATATCTTAAACATCAAATTATTGTAAGAAATAAATGTATTTAACCATATTCTAGTAATAAAAATATTGAATTTTTATACTTATTTGTTTAGAATGAACTTTATAACATAGTTGGATAGAGTTTCGATTTAATAAATTACATGTGAACCTTGCTACAACAAGATGTGCATCAGAGGAGTGGTTTAATAATGAGTAAAATTAATGACATTAATGATTTAGTCAACGCAACATTTCAAGTTAAGAAGTTTTTCAGAGATACAAAAAAGAAGTTCAATTTGAACTATGAAGAAATTTATATTTTAAATCATATTTTAAGAAGTGAGTCTAACGAAATCTCATCTAAAGAGATTGCTAAGTGCTCAGAGTTCAAACCTTACTATTTAACTAAAGCTTTACAAAAGCTAAAAGATTTAAAATTGTTATCAAAGAAAAGAAGTTTACAAGACGAAAGAACAGTTATTGTTTATGTTACAGATACACAAAAAGCAAATATTCAAAAACTGATTTCAGAATTAGAAGAATACATTAAAAATTAAATCAAGGTTAATTGCGTTTAATAACATTGAACGATAACAATTTATTAAAACGAAGTTATTTATTCAGCATTGGGACATAAAATTAACTTAAAATTTAAATATTGAAGATGCTTTAATTAAAGTTAAAGACTAGCCATACCTTATTTCAGCTTATTAAGCTTGAAACAAGGTACACTAGTCTTTTTATTTTAATATTTTCTTAGAAAATCAAGTTTACGATCATAAATATTTTCTGCGATATAGCTTTGGATGGTTCCAAGTATTTTCTCTATAATTTGTGTGCGATAAGCAAAAATTCTAACTGCAAAACCATGTGTAGGCAATTGAGAAATAGCAACACGACAATCGAATGTATTGCTATAAGAACTAATGGTTTCATAAACTGAATCGATTAGTTTTTGGTTAACATCTTCATGTATGAAGTAAGCAGAGCCATAATGAGAGTAATGTTCCATATAACCTATTTCATTGATCGATTGTTTATTAGGATTCAATAATAAATTATCATATGTGACTAACTCATCTTCAATATAAATTTCATTTATTAAATGCATATATTGATACTTGAAGGCTTCGCCAGTTTTTGAATAACCAGGAGTTAAAATATCAGTATAAAATAATGAACTAGAATTATTGAGATTGAACGTATTGTGTTGATAAAATTTAGCATTTTCATATGCGATGATTGGATCAGCGACATATTCTAAATATGCGTTATCTTTCAAATTAAAAGTTTGATACTGCTCAACATGATTGGAAGGTGTCTTGTATATTTTTGTTGCACCTTGAGATGTCAATGTCACTTTAGCGTTATCTTCGACATTCACATTCATACGGTAACGATCTCCATCTAAATAGCCACCACCTACATTTACTATATAAAATGTAGGAATGGTAGATTGATTTAGATAAACTGGACGTATCACTTTAAGTGCTTTTTCAAAGAAAATATCTCTTGATACTGATCGATTGCCATCGAAAAACACTGTTAAATCAAGTTGCCCAGTCCATTGTTGTTCATCCATTATGATAATCCTTTGAGTAAAGTGTCGCGTTCAATCCAATCGATAACTTCATCCAAACCTTCGTCAGTTTTTAAGTTAGTAAAAGTAAATGGACGTTTACCACGAAATACTTTAGTATCTTCAGCCATTTGTTCTAATGATGCACCTACATAGGGAGCTAAATCAGTTTTGTTAATTACAAAGAAATCTGACTTAATCATACCTTGACCACCTTTACGTGGAATCTTTTCACCTTGAGCAACATCGATAATATAAATTGAAAAGTCAACAAGTTCTGGACTAAATGTTGCTGCTAAGTTATCGCCACCAGATTCTATGAAAATTAGTTCTATATCGTCATGACGTTCTAATAATTCGTCTATTGCTGCAAAGTTCATAGATGCATCTTCACGAATCGCAGTATGAGGACATCCACCAGTTTCAACACCAATGATACGACTTTCAGGTAGAACTCCTGAATTTACTAATATCTTTTCGTCTTCTTTTGTATATATATCATTTGTAATAACGCCGATACTCATTTCTTTTGAAAGACGTTTTACAACTTTTTCAATTAATTGTGTTTTACCTGCACCTACAGGACCACCAATACCAATTTTAATCGGGTTTGCCACAATTATAACCTCCTATGATATGAAAATTCTAACATTGACGTTCTCATGCGCCATTTGATTTAGTTCTAAACCAGGCGCTGTCATGCCAAAATCTGCTTCTTTTAATTCGAAAATCTGCTTTCTTGTTTCTTCTATATAAGGAATCATGTGAGTAACTATCTTTTGACCAGCAGTTTGTCCAAGTGGAATAGCACGAACAGCATTTTGAGTTAAACTTGAAACATTTTGATATAAATAGTAATCAATAATCGTTTCAATATCTACACCTAAATAATGGCCTAGCATAGTAAAACAAATAGCTGGATTTAACTTTGCTTTCTTATCTTGCATTTGTTGATGATACCAAGCAATCCATGGGCTATTATAAAGTTCTAAAGCCAATTTAACCATGCGAGTCCCCATTTGTTTTGCACCAACACGTGTTTCTTTAGGTAAGTTTTGAACAAACATCAGCTTATCTATGTGTAATACTTTTTGTGTATCATCATTTTCCAATGCATCATAAACTAAACGCATGGCTAAACCATCAGAATAGGTAAGTTGCTCTTGTAAAAACATTTTTAACCAAGCAATAAAAGTATGATCATCATGAATTATATTTCGTTGAATATATGTTTCAAGACCAAATGAATGACTGAAAGCACCTGTTGGAAACTGTGAATCACAGAACTGAAATAATCTTAAGTGTGTATGATCAATCATGAGAATGGCCTATATGTCTGAAAGCCTTATTAACTTTACGGTCTTCTCGAACATATGGGATGCCTAAACTTTTTAATAAATCTTCAACTAAATAATCATATTGTACTAGCATTTCAGTCTCTGTAAATTGTGCTGGCAAATGACGATTTCCTAATTGATGGGCTATATCTCCCATTTCTTGCAATGTTCTTGGTTGAATCACTAAAAGATCTTCTGAATTAACATCCACAATAATCATATTATGGTCATCTGCGTATAAAATATCTCCATATTGTAAGTCAATAGGTTGTTTTAAACGAATGCCTATTTCAGTGCCATGGTCTGTAACGACTCTTTGAATACGTTTAACGAGATCTGAATTTTCAAGGTATACTTTTTCGACGTGCTTTTGTTTTTCTGAATTTGACAAATTGGCAATATTGCCTTGGATTTCTTCAACAATCATTCTATGTTCCTCCTAGAATAAGAAGTATCTTTGAGTTAATGGTAACTCAGTTGCTGCATTACTTGTAATTTTTTCTCCATCTACATATACTTCATATGTTTGTGGATCAACGTCTAATTTAGGTGTTGCGCTGTTATTTTTCATATCTGCTTTAGATAATTGTCTAATATTTTTAACTGGACGCACCATGCGTTTTAAATTTAATGCACGATTGATACCATTTTCATAAGCAGTTTTAGACACGAATGTCATTGACGTACTTGTAAGGTTTCCGCCGTATTGACCATACATTTTACGGTACTTCATTGGTTCAGATGTAGGGATAGAACCATTTGCATCGCCATTTACGGCAGAGTTAATTAATCCGCCCTTTACAACTAATTCAGGTTTAACACCAAAGAAAATGGGATCCCATAAGACAATGTCAGCTAGTTTGCCCGGCTCGATAGATCCTACATATTCAGAAATACCATGTGTAATTGCTGGGTTAATTGTATATTTAGCGATATAACGTTTGATGCGATTATTATCATTATGTTCAAAATCACCATCTAAAGGACCACGTTGTTCTTTCATGCGATGTGCTACTTGCCATGTTCGTGTAATTACTTCACCTACACGGCCCATTGCCTGTGAATCGGAACTAATCATACTGAATACACCCATATCTTGCAGGACATCTTCTGCTGCAATCGTTTCTTTACGAATACGTGAATCTGCGAATGCGATATCTTCAGGAATAGCCGCATTTAAATGGTGAGTAATCATTACCATATCTAAATGTTCATCTACAGTATTATGTGTATATGGCAATGTTGGATTTGTAGATGAAGGTAAAATATTTGAAAATGCAGCGGATTTAATTAAATCAGGCGCATGACCGCCACCAGCACCTTCAGTATGGTACATATGAAGTACACGGTCTTTAACAGCAGCCATTGTGTCTTCCATAAATCCTGCTTCATTTAAAGTATCTGCATGTAATGCAATTTGAATATCAAATTCATCAGCAACATCTAATGCATGACTCAAAGCAGATGGTATTGCACCCCAGTCTTCATGTACTTTTAATCCAATTGCTCCGGCATTGATTTGTTCAATGAGTGCAGTTGGATTTGTTGCTTGTCCTTTACCTGTAAAACCGACATTAATCGGTAAACCTTCGGCAGCTTCTAACATTCTATGAATATGCCATGGACCTGGAGTTACAGTTGTTGCTTTAGAACCTTCTGAAGCACCAGTACCACCACCAATATGAGTCGTAATACCACTTTCTAATGCGACCTCTGCTTGTTCAGGATTAATAAAATGAACATGAGTATCAATACCACCAGCAGTGACGATTTTACCTTCAGCGGCAATGATATCTGTTGTTGATCCTATAATAATGTCGACATTATCCATTATATCCGGGTTGCCGGCATTTCCAATGGCGAAAATATAACCATTTTTAATACCTATATCGGCTTTAACCACTTTATCGTAATCGATAATAACGGCATTAGAAATAACAAGGTCTGCAACGTTCACGTCATCACGTGTTACACGAGGATTTTGCGCCATACCGTCTCTAATAGATTTTCCACCGCCAAAGGTAGCTTCTTCACCATAAACTGCATAGTCTTTTTCTATTTGAGCAAATAGGTTCGTATCACCTAAACGAATAGAATCTCCAACAGTAGGACCGTATAAGCTCGTATATTGATTTTGCGTCATTTTAAAGCTCATGATCTTTTTCCTCCTTTTTTATTCACGTTTTCAGCACCGTTATCTCCGAATACACCTGCATATTCATCATTTTCATCAGTCGGGCGATAGACACGTGACTCATCGATAGGACCATTGACCATACCACGAAAACCAAAAATTTTACGTTTGCCAGCATATTCAACTAATTGAACTTCTTTTTTATCCCCAGGTTCAAATCGAACAGCTGCTCCAGCTGGAATATCTAAATGTTTTCCATATGCCATTTCACGTTCGAAATCTAATGCTGCATTTGCTTCATAAAAATGAAAATGTGAGCCCACTTGAATTGGTCGATCTCCTGTATTTTCAACTTCGATAACTGTTTCAGGATGATGGTTATTAATTTCAATCTCTGTACTTTTTGTAATAATTTCTCCTGGTATCATTTGACTGCCTCCTTTAAACAATAGGGTGATGTACTGTGATTAACTTAGTACCATCGGGGAACGTAGCCTCGATTTCGATATCTGTAATCATGTGTTCGACACCATCCATGACATCTTCTTTGTTTAGAATTTGTCTACCATAACTCATTAACTCTGCAACGGTCTTACCATCGCGTGCACCTTCTAATAATTCATCGCTGATTAAAGCTAATGCCTCAGGATGATTTAGTTTCAAACCACGTGCTTTACGACGACGTGCAACTTCCGCTGCCACTACAATCATTAATTTGTCTTGCTCTCGTTGTGTAAAATGCAAATTAAAACCCCCAATTTCATATTAGATGCAATTTACAAAATTTATATTAATCCTAATTGTTGTGATAAATAAGTAATATACAAAGTTTAATGCGTAACAGTAAAAAATTAATTTACTATTTCGTATTTAAAAATATATGATTACAATTACAACAAATAGCAAAAGATATTTAGGATTTAGAAAATAGAGTTTTTAATATAACTTTTTGTAAAATGGTAGTATATTAATGAGTAAACATTCAAGAAAAAGGGTGGGCATTTTGAAAATGATAGATGTACTTTTGAAAAATATTTCTCAGGTTGTGTTAATTAGTAATAAATGGACAGGATTATTTATCTTAATAGGATTATTTGTTGCTGATTGGACAATTGGATTAGCGGCTATTGTAGGTAGCATCATCGCCTATACTTTTGCGCGTTTTATAAATTATAGTGAAGCAGAGATTAATGATGGGTTAGCCGGATTTAATCCAGTGTTAACTGCCATTGCGTTAACAATCTTTTTAGATAAGTCAGGATTAGATATTGTTATAACAATGATAGCAACTTTATTAACGTTACCAGTCGCTGCTGCAGTGAGAGAAGTTTTAAGACCATATAAAGTTCCGATGCTGACGATGCCTTTTGTCATTGTGACTTGGTTTACAATTTTACTATCAGGACAGGTTAAATTTGTAGATACATCTTTAAAGTTAATGCCTCAAAACATTGAAACGGTTAATTTTAGCAACAATGATAGAATACATTTCATTCAGTCATTATTTGAAGGATTCAGTCAAGTATTTATCGAAGCGAGTGTAATTGGTGGCGTATGTATTTTAATCGGCATATTGATAGCATCAAGAAAAGCAGCACTCTTAGCTGTTATAGCTAGTTTGTTAAGCTTTATCATTGTAGCTCTATTAGGTGGTAATTATGATGATATTAATCAGGGGTTATTCGGTTATAACTTTGTATTAATGGCAATCGCACTAGGATTTACATTTAAAACAGAGATTAATCCTTATATTTCGACTTTTTTAGGTGTGTTATTAACAGTAGTGGTGCAACTAGGTACAACAACATTGCTTGAACCGTTTGGCTTACCTGCATTAACATTGCCATTTATTATTGTGACTTGGATTTTATTATTTGCTGGTATTAAACATGACAAAGTAGATGCTTGAAAGTTAAATCAAACCTAGTATTGTTTGAATATCACCTTAAACCATACAGCGAGTTGTATAGTTTAAGGTGTATTTTTATGGAGAAAATTAATTGGATACTTAATCGAATTATCAACTTTCTTTTAATTGTTCACAGCACGTTCCTTTTTATTTTTAAAGTCGAGTGTTAAACTAGGAATAAATAATTTATATTGTGTGTTGTGTGGGGTGACTAATATGAATGATATGGATAATTCCTTTTTAATAACAACGGAAATTCAAAGAAAATGGATTGAAAAATTCAAAGTAATTGGAGATACATTTAAGGCTAAAGCTGAATATAATGATCAACATAGCCAATTTCCATATAAAAATATTGAATGGTTAATTAAAGAAGGTTATGGAAAATTAACGTTACCAAAAGAATATGGTGGTGAAGGTGCGACCATAGAAGACATGGTTATTTTGCAATCATTTTTAGGCGAACTTGATGGTGCCACAGCATTATCTATTGGTTGGCATGTGAGTGTCGTAGGACAAATTTATGAACAGAAATTATGGTCTCAAGATATGTTGGAGCAATTTGCTGTTGAAATTAATAATGGTGCATTAGTTAATAGAGCAGTTAGTGAAGCTGAAATGGGTAGTCCAACAAGAGGGGGAAGACCAAGTACACATGCTGTTAAAGCTGATGACGGGTATATTTTAAATGGTGTGAAGACATATACATCAATGAGTAAAGCACTAACACATATTATTGTTGCTGCTTATATAGAAGAATTAGAAAGTGTTGGTTTTTTCTTAGTGGACAGGAATTTGCCTGGTGTTGAAATTGCCGATAATTGGGACGTATTAGGTATGCGAGCGACAGAAAGTCATGATTTAATATTAAATGATGTAAAAGTACCATTAAAACATTTAGTGGAAACAGAGAAAAGTAAAGCGCCAAATGGTTGGATATTGCATATACCAAGCTGTTATTTAGGTATAGCACAAGCTGCTAGAAATTATGCTGTAGACTTTGCAATCCAACATAGCCCTAATAGTATTGAAGGAACGATTGCAACATTGCCAACTGTGCAACAAAATTTAGGGAAAATGGAAACGCTGTTGTTATGTGCGAGACAATTTTTATGGAGTACAGCAAAAGGCTATCAACAATATACAGACGAAAGTCAGATTAGAAATGCGACGAGTGCGAGTAAAGTAATGGTAATGAACCAAGGCCTTGAAGTGATTGATTTAGCGATGCGCATTGTTGGTGCTAAAAGCTTAGAAATGAATCGACCATTACAACGTTACTATCGTGACATGCGTGCAGGATTACACAATCCACCTATGGAAGATGCAGCATATACAAATATTGCTAAGAGTATTACAGATACATTTTAAATTTAAAAAGGTAAATCAATCGTTGAATGGCATAAAGAGATGAAATTTGACGTTCGGATTTACCTTTTTTGTGGGAATTTATAGGTATATTAAGATATTTTGCTAAATTTTTTGCGAAAATAAAAAAATAAATAACACTAGCTATTGTAAATGTATATGCAATCTTGTATAATTTTGGAATGATTGATAATCATTTTCAATAGGAGGAAATTATGAAAAAACTATTATTACCATTAATAATTATGTTATTAGTGTTAGCTGCGTGTGGGAACCAAGGAGAAAAAAATAACAAAGCTGAAACTAAATCTTATAAAATGGACGATGGCAAAACGGTAGATATTCCGAAAGACCCTAAACGCATTGCAGTAGTTGCGCCAACATATGCTGGTGGACTTAAAAAATTAGGTGCAAACATTGTAGCTGTAAATCAACAAGTCGATCAAAGCAAAGTATTAAAAGATAAATTTAAAGGTGTTACAAAAATTGGTGATGGCGATGTAGAAAAAGTTGCTAAAGAAAAGCCAGATTTAATTATTGTATACTCTACTGACAAAGACATTAAAAAATATCAAAAAGTAGCACCAACAGTAGTTGTTGACTATAATAAGCATAAATATTTAGAACAACAAGAAATGTTAGGGAAAATTGTTGGTAAAGAAGATAAAGTAAAAGCTTGGAAGAAAGATTGGGAAGAAACAACTGCTAAAGACGGTAAAGAAATTAAAAAAGCAATTGGACAAGATGCAACAGTGTCATTGTTTGATGAATTTGATAAAAAATTATACACTTACGGCGATAACTGGGGTCGTGGTGGAGAAGTATTATATCAAGCATTTGGTTTAAAAATGCAACCAGAACAACAAAAGTTAACTGCAAAAGCAGGTTGGGCTGAAGTGAAACAAGAAGAAATTGAAAAATATGCTGGTGATTACATTGTGAGTACAAGTGAAGGTAAACCTACACCAGGATATGAATCAACAAACATGTGGAAGAATTTGAAAGCTACTAAAGAAGGACATATTGTTAAAGTTGATGCTGGTACATACTGGTACAACGATCCTTATACATTAGATTTCATGCGTAAAGATTTAAAAGAAAAATTAATTAAAGCTGCAAAATAATTCAACTATATAAGTTAGTGAAATGAGAGTCTGAAACATATCAATCTTTTGATATTGTATTAGGCTCTTGTTTTTATAGCTAGAAAGTTAGATATTTGTATTTTTTAAAATAATAAGTGCCGTTGTTATCATTCAATTTAATTAATGATAGATTAGTATTATTACAGCTAAAGTAGTATACCTGAGAAATAGCTCAATGTATCTCTTCATTAATAAGTTATATCATAATTATTTTAGTGCATACTTTATGGAAGGCATATCAGGGAATGATTATCAATTAAAGAAGAGGTTTAAAAGGATTACAACAGAATGTTATGATTTTGTAGAAAGATATATAACAACGTTTTATAAAAACATAATATTGTTAATGGAAAATGAAATGTAAGGGGGATTTCGAGTGACTAAGAAAGTTTATTTTAACCATGATGGTGGTGTAGATGATTTAGTATCTCTATTTTTATTATTACAAATGGAAAACGTTCAATTGATAGGGGTCAGTACAATTGGTGCTGATTGTTATTTAGAGCCATCTTTGAGCGCATCAGTAAAAATTATTAACCGTTTTTCAAATGAAGATATTCAAGTTTCCCCATCATATGAACGAGAGAAAAATCCATTTCCTAAAGAATGGCGTATGCATGCCTTTTTTATGGACGCATTGCCAATTTTAAATGAGCCAGTCAAACACGTTGCTTCAAATGTGAGCGACAAAGAAGCCTTTGAAGACATTATTCAAACTTTAAAGAGACAATCAGAAAAAGTAACATTATTATTTACAGGCCCGCTTACAGATTTAGCAAAAGCACTACAAAAAGATTCATCTATCGTTCAGTATATAGAAAAATTAGTTTGGATGGGTGGTACCTTTTTACCAAAAGGAAATGTTGAAGAACCTGAGCATGATGGTTCTGCAGAATGGAATGCATATTGGGATCCAGAAGCGGTTAAAATTGTTTTTGATAGCGATATAGAGATTGATATGGTTGCTTTAGAAAGTACGAATCAAGTGCCGCTAACGTTAGATGTTAGACAAAGATGGGCGAATGAACGCCAATATACGGGCATTGATTTTTTAGGAGTAAGTTATGCAGCGGTACCACCATTAACACACTTTATAACAAATTCTACTTACTTTTTATGGGATGTTTTAACGACTGCTTATATTGGTAACAAGGACTTAGTTCATTCAATTGAGAAAAAAGTGGATGTAATAAGTTATGGACCAAGTCAAGGTAAGACATTTGAGTGTAAAGATGGGCGCAAAATTAATGTCATAAATCATGTAGATAACAACGCATTTTTTGATTATATAACTGCACTTGCTAAAAAAGTAAATTAACAGCTGTGTAGAATAATTAAGGTTTTAATTTATATAGAACAGCTTATTGTAAACTTTTCGTTTCTTAAAGTTTACAATGGTGCTATAATAATGGTCATGAAATACGAAAGGAAGTAAAAAATGACAACAAAACAGTTAGTATATACAGCTTTAATGACAGCGATTATCGCTATTTTAGGATTGGTACCAGTAATTCCACTACCATTTTCTTCAGTACCAATTGTACTTCAAAACATTGGTATTTTCTTAGCAGGTGTGATTTTAGGACGTAAATATGGCACATTAAGTGTTATCGTCTTTTTATTATTAGTAGTTGCTGGCTTGCCACTTTTATCAGGCGGTCGCGGTGGCATTGGTGTATTCGCAGGTCCTTCAGCAGGATTTTTACTATTATATCCAGTTGTAGCATTCATGATTGGTGCGATTCGTGATAGATTCATCAATGAAATTAATTTCTGGATTTTATTCGTGGGTATTTTAGTTTTTGGTGTTATAGCATTAGATGTTATTGGTACATTGATTATGGGCATGATTATTAACATACCATTTACGAAAGCTATTTCAATTTCATTAGCTTATTTGCCTGGTGATATATTAAAAGCAATTGTAGCAAGTTTGATTGGTACAGCTTTACTTAATCACTCGCAGTTTCGTCAAATTATGGGATTAAAAAAATCATATTTAAGATAGTAAAGTAATTGAATAAGTTGCTTTGAAATTTATAAAAGTGAAAGGAGTAGGTGTCAATGGCTAGTATAAGTATGTCAGATATATATTGTAACGGCACTATATTTGAAAATGACGATGAGCAGTTGATTTATTTAACACCTTCTTTTCCACAACGATATACAAGCAACACATGGATATATAAAAAGATGCCTACCGAAGAGCGATGGCTGAAAGACTTAGAACGTCAACATCAATTACATACAAATCAAGGTTCAAATCATTATGCGTTTAGTTTCCCAGAAAATGAACAACTTGATAATCATTGGATGGCTATGTTTAAAGATATGAATTTTGAACTAGGTATTATGGAATTGTATGCCATAGAAAGTGATGCCCTTGCCAATTTGCCGCGTAACGCTGACGTTGAAATTGCCATCGTTGACGAGTCGCATATAGATGCCTATTTAAAAGTTGCATATCAATTTAGTTTGCCATTTGGAAAAGACTATGCAGATGCACATGAAAAAATGGTAAGGGAACATTATCAAAAAGATGTGATTAAACGCTTAGTAGCTTATTTAAACAATGAACCTATTGGCGTTGTAGATGTCATTGAAAGTGAAAATTACATTGAATTAGATGGATTTGGTGTATTAGAACAATTTCGACACCAAGGAATCGGTTCTACCATGCAGTCATTAGTAGGTGAATATGCTATATCTAGAGATCATAAACCGGTTATATTGGTGGCAGATGGTGAAGATACAGCAAAAGATATGTATGCAAAGCAAGGTTATGTCTATCAATCGTTTTGTTATCAAATATTAAAAGAAGATATTGGAAATTAACGATTGATGGTAGGTTTGTATTAGAATAAATGAAAAATATAAAAAGCAGTAAGCTGGTTTCGAGTAGAAATCGACTTACTGCTTTTTAAGTTGTGATAAGTATATTAAACAATGTTGTTTTAAGGTTGTTGATTCATGTAGAATATCGTTCATTATGACACACTATAATAAATATGTTATTGTTCAGAATCAATGATACGTTCTGGATGACTGTATATATTAAAGCCACCATTTCGAATAAATCCAACTGACGTAATGTTTAGGTCATTAGCTAAAGTTACAGCAAGCGTTGTTGGAGCCGATTTAGATAAAATGACGCCAACACCAATTTTCGCGGCTTTAATTAAAATTTCTGATGAAATACGTCCACTGAAAATTAATACTTTATCTCGGACAGTAATATGTCGCTGAATACAAAATCCATATAATTTATCTAGAGCGTTATGTCTACCAATGTCTTGTCGATGTACAAAAAATGTCAAACCATCGCTTATAGCAGCATTATGCAGGCCACCTGTTTCTTGGTAAATATGACTTGCACTTTGTAATCGAGTCATCATGTTAATAATTTGTATTGGAGTTAAAGTGATTTTAGACATAGATGTTTTAGCGATAGCAGCATCATTTTGAAAATAAAACTCACGACTCTTTCCACAACAAGATGCAATCATTCGTTTTGTGGAATATTGAAAGCGATCGCCTAAATCTTTATTAAGTTCAACATGGGCAAATCCTTTACTGTCATCAATTAGTACAGATTTTAATTCATCTCGCTTTAAAATGGCACCTTCCGAAGCCAGAAATCCAATGACTAACTCCTCAAGGTTTGTTGGACTGCATATAACAGTCGCAAATTCTTCACCATTCACCATAATTGTAAGTGGAAATTCTGTCACATATTGATCTGTCGTATTGAATAATTTTCCATCTTCATATCTAACAATTGGTTGACCTAAAGATACATCTTTGTTCATTATCTAACCCCTTTAATTAGCTTGAACTTTATTTTAAAGTAATTTGCTTAAAATTTTAACATATTTGCTTAAGTTTGAAATTTGATTGATAAAAATTAATAGCGAGCAATTATTTAGAATTTGATTGGATTTAGAAAAAGGCACACTAGCAGCTCAATTAATAAAAAATAATTTTTAGAAAGTGTGACAATTATTTGAATCATTATTTAAAGAGAAAACGCTTCTTTTCAAAAATATTGTTAAGTGTATAATGAAAATGTAAATATTTAATAATTGGGGGTATTTCGTAATGAAAATGAAACGTTTTATAGCTATTGTAATGGCATTATTTTTAGTATTAGCTGGTTGTTCTAATTCTAATGATAATCAAGACAACAAAAAAGATGCAACAGACAATGGAAAAAAACAAGAAATTCAAGTTGCAGCGGCAGCAAGTTTAACAGATGTAACCAAGAAATTAGCTTCAGAATTTAAAAAAGAGCATAAAAATGCTGATATTAAATTTAACTATGGTGGATCAGGGGCATTAAGAAAACAAATTGAATCAGGCGCACCTGTTGACGTATTTATGTCTGCAAATACTAAAGATGTAGATGCATTAAAAGACAAGAATAAAGCACATAATACATATAAATATGCGAAAAATAGTCTAGTACTAATTGGTGATAAAGATTCAAATTACACTTCAGTAAAAGACTTAAAAGGCAATGATAAATTAGCATTAGGTGAAGTGAAAACTGTACCAGCAGGAAAATATGCGAAACAGTATTTAGATAACAATAACTTATTTAAAGAAGTTGAAAGTAAAATCGTTTATGCTAAAGATGTAAAACAAGTATTAAATTATGTTGAAAAGGGTAATGCGAAACAAGGTTTTGTATATAAAACTGACTTATATAAACAAAACAAAAAAATTGATACTGTAAAAGTAATTAAAGAAGTAGAACTTAAGAAACCAATCACATACGAAGCTGGTGCTACATCGGATAGTAAATTAGCAAAAGAGTGGATGGAATTCTTAAAATCAGATAAAGCTAAAGAAATATTAAAAGAATACCACTTTGCAGCATAAGGAGTTGTAATCCATGCCTGACTTAACACCTTTTTGGATATCCATACGAGTTGCTGTAATCAGTACGATTATTGTAACGGTTTTAGGTATTTTTATATCTAAATGGTTGTATCGTCGTAAGGGTTCGTGGGTTAAAGTATTGGAAAGTTTATTGATATTACCTATTGTTTTGCCGCCAACGGTATTAGGTTTTATTCTATTAATCATCTTCTCGCCAAGAGGACCAATCGGTCAATTCTTTGCGAATGTACTACATTTACCTGTAGTGTTCACTTTGACAGGTGCTGTGATAGCATCTGTCATTGTTAGTTTTCCACTAATGTATCAACATACTGTGCAAGGCTTCAGAGGTATAGACACGAAAATGATTAATACAGCTAGAACAATGGGAGCAAGTGAAACGAAAATTTTCCTCAAATTAATTTTACCATTAGCTAAACGCTCTATTTTAGCAGGTATAATGATGAGTTTTGCTCGTGCATTAGGTGAGTTTGGTGCTACATTAATGGTTGCAGGATATATTCCAAATAAAACGAATACACTACCTTTAGAAATATACTTTTTAGTGGAACAAGGTAGAGAAAATGAAGCGTGGTTATGGGTATTAGTGCTAGTCGCATTCTCTATTGTGGTTATATCTACAATTAATTTATTGAATAAAGATAAATATAAGGAGGTCGACTAGATGCTTAAAATCAATGTGAAATATCAATTAAAGAACACTTTAATTCGCATCAATATAGATGATACTGAACCAAAAATTTATGCAGTTCGTGGTCCGTCTGGCATTGGTAAAACTACTGTTTTAAATATGATTGCCGGATTACGTAAAGCAGATGAAGCTATTATCGAAGTGAATGGGCAATTGCTTACTGATACGGCAAAAAACGTGAATGTTAAAATTCAACAACGACGTATTGGATATCTGTTTCAAGACTACCAATTGTTTCCTAATATGACGGTCTATAAAAATATTACTTTTATGGCTGAACCATCTGAACACATCGATCAATTAATCCAAACTTTAAACATTGATCATTTGATGAAACAATATCCTATGACATTGTCAGGTGGAGAGGCACAACGTGTAGCACTTGCACGTGCACTTAGCACGAAACCAGATTTAATTTTATTAGATGAACCTTTTTCTAGTTTGGATGATACTACAAAAGATGAGAGTATTACATTAGTTAAACGTATTTTCAACGAATGGCAAATACCAATCATATTTGTGACACATTCAAACTATGAAGCAGAACAAATGGCTCATGAAATTATTACAATTGGGTAATCATTTATTTGCCATTAAAGAGTTTAGAACGTATTTAAAATTGTAGAAGTGAATGCTTCTATCAGCATTTTAATGATGTTTTAAACTCTTTTTTAGGGGCAGTTTTTTGAGAGACATTGACGCGCGTCATATAATGAAAGTAATGATAAAAAGAAAGGATAACTTAATGTGAGTCAAGAACGTTATTCAAGGCAAATTTTATTTAAACAAATAGGTGAAATAGGTCAAAGCAAAATAAATCAAAAATGTGCGTTGATTATTGGTATGGGCGCATTAGGTACACATGTGGCCGAAGGACTTGTTAGAGCAGGCATTGCTAAACTAATCATTGTTGATAGAGATTATATTGAATTTAGTAATTTACAAAGACAAACATTGTTTACTGAAGAAGATGCTTTGAAAATGATGCCTAAAGTGGTTGCAGCTAAAAAGCATTTGCTAGCGTTACGTAGTGATGTTGATATTGATGATTATATTGCCCATGTGGATTATTATTTTTTGGAAACACATGGACAGGACGTTGACGTTATTATTGATGCAACCGATAACTTTGAAACACGACAACTGATTAATGATTTTGCATATAAACATCGTATACCTTGGATTTATGGTGGTGTTGTACAGAGTACATATACAGAAGCTGCATTTATACCTGGTAAAACACCTTGCTTTAACTGTTTGGTACCACAATTGCCAGCATTAAATTTAACATGTGATACAGTAGGGGTCATTCAACCTGCCGTGACGATGGCAACAAGTTTACAATTAAGAGATGCGATGAAAGTATTAACGGAACAACCAATTGACACAAAAATAACTTATGGCGATATTTGGGAAGGTAGTCATTATTCATTTGGTTTCAGTAAAATGCAACGTTCAGACTGTACAACTTGTGGAGATGTACCAAGTTATCCGTATTTAAACAAGAATGAACAACGTTATGCAACATTGTGTGGTAGAGACACTGTACAGTATGAAAATGCATCAATTACACACGACATTCTTGTTCAATTTTTAAAACAACATCAACTAAATTATCGCAGTAATTCGTATATGGTTATGTTTGAATTTAAAGGACACCGCATTGTTGCTTTTAAAGGTGGAAGGTTTTTAATACATGGCATGACACGCACATCAGATGCCACACATCTAATGAATTTATTGTTTGGATAAAAAAAGATAAGACAAAAGGAGTGTAATATTATGGGCGAACATCAAAACGTTAAATTGAATCGTACAGTTAAAGCAGCCGTACTAACGGTATCAGATACTAGAGACATTGATACAGATAAAGGTGGTCAATGCGTGCGCCAACTATTACAAGCAGATGACGTTGAAGTGAGTGACGCACATTATACAATTGTGAAAGATGAAAAAGTAGCCATCACGACGCAGGTAAAGAAGTGGTTAGAAGAAGATATTGATGTCATCATTACGACTGGTGGAACAGGTATTGCACAACGTGATGTGACGATTGAAGCAGTAAAACCACTTTTAACTAAAGAGATAGAAGGCTTTGGGGAATTGTTTAGATATTTGAGTTATGTTGAAGATGTTGGCACGCGTGCATTATTGTCTCGTGCTGTAGCAGGTACAGTTAATAATAAATTGATATTTTCGATTCCAGGATCAACAGGCGCAGTTAAATTAGCATTAGAAAAGCTCATTAAACCAGAATTAAATCATCTGATTCATGAGCTTACAAAATAATTTATTGATTTGATTGGCGTTGAAAATCTCCAGATTTACCGCCAGACTTGCTTTCAAGGTAGGTTTCGCCAATAATCATACCTTTATCAACTGCTTTCGTCATGTCGTAAATGGTTAAAGCCGTTGCTGATGCAGCGGTTAAAGCTTCCATTTCAACACCGGTTTTGCCAGTTGTAGAGACAGTTGTTTGAATGTTTAAAGTATAAAGGGGTGCATTTGTTTCATCCCAGCTGAAGTGAACATCTATGCCAGTCAATGGCAATGGATGGCACATCGGAATAATTGTTGATGTATTTTTAGCAGCCATAATACCAGCGATTTGAGCAGTGTTCAATACATTGCCTTTGGTATTGGTGTTATTAGAAATCTGCTTAAAAATAGTTTCATTCACAGTAATGCTTGAATGAGCGACAGCAGTTCTTTTTGTAATTTGTTTGTCTGATACATCGACCATTTTGGCGTGGCCTTGTTGATTAATATGAGTAAACTCAGTCATTTTACCCCTCCTAGTGCATCTAGTATATCATGAAAAAATAAAAGTTTTGGAGATGATTTTTAATGGTAGTAGAAAAAAGAAACCCAATCCCAGTTAAAGAAGCAATTCAACGTATCGTTAATCAGCAGAGTTCAATGCCGGCAATTACGGTAGCACTTGAAAAAAGTCTAAATCATATCTTAGCAGAAGATATTGTAGCTACTTATGATATACCAAGGTTTGATAAATCACCTTATGATGGTTTTGCAATTCGCAGT
Source organism: Staphylococcus sp. EG-SA-17 (assembly GCF_017151845.1). Lineage (NCBI taxonomy): Bacteria > Bacillati > Bacillota > Bacilli > Caryophanales > Staphylococcaceae > Staphylococcus > Staphylococcus sp. EG-SA-17. The sequence goes on along the minus strand of NZ_JACVZO010000003.1, from coordinate 92,028 downwards.
GTTGATTCACAAGGGGCAAGTGGTCAGAATCGCATTGAGTTTAAAGTGATTGATCATATTGGTGCAGGTTCAGTTTCTGATAAATTAGTTGGGGATCACGAAGCGGTGCGTATTATGACTGGAGCACAAATACCTAATGGCGCAGATGCTGTTGTTATGTTTGAACAAACGATTGAACTAGAAGATACATTTACAATTCGTAAACCATTTTCAAAAAATGAAAATATATCTTTAAAAGGTGAAGAAACAACGACAGGCGATGTTGTTCTAAAAAAAGGACAAGTAATTAATCCAGGGGCTATTGCGGTCCTTGCAACATATGGCTATGCAGAGGTTAAAGTTATTAAGCAACCGAGCGTCGCTGTTATTGCAACAGGAAGCGAATTATTAGATGTTAATGATGTATTAGAAGATGGAAAAATTCGTAACTCTAATGGTCCAATGATTCGTGCCTTAGCAGAAAAATTAGGTCTTGAAGTTGGTATTTACAAAACACAACAAGATGATTTAGATAGTGGTATACAAGTCGTTAAAGAAGCTATGGAAAAACATGATATAGTTATTACAACGGGCGGAGTTTCTGTCGGAGACTTTGACTATTTACCTGAGATTTATAAGGCTGTAAAGGCGGAAGTGTTATTTAATAAAGTAGCAATGCGTCCTGGTAGCGTAACAACGGTTGCATTTGCAGATGGAAAATATTTGTTTGGATTATCTGGAAATCCATCAGCTTGTTTTACAGGATTTGAACTATTTGTGAAACCAGCTGTTAAACATATGTGTGGCGCACTAGAAGTCTTCCCGCAAATAATTAAAGCAACATTAATGGAAGATTTTACCAAGGCAAACCCATTCACACGATTTATACGTGCTAAAGCAACATTAACAAGTGCTGGAGCTACTGTAGTACCTTCAGGATTCAATAAATCAGGTGCGGTTGTAGCGATTGCACATGCTAACTGTATGGTCATGTTACCAGGAGGGTCACGTGGTTTTAAAGCGGGGCATACAGTAGATATTATATTGACTGAATCTGACGCTGCTGAAGAGGAACTTCTTTTATGATTTTACAAATTGTAGGTTACAAAAAGTCTGGTAAGACAACATTGATGAGGCATATTGTCTCTTTCTTAAAGTCACATGGTTATACAGTTGCTACTATTAAACATCATGGGCATGGTAAGAAAGATATTCAATTACAGGATTCAGACGTCGATCACATGAAGCATTTTGAAGCGGGGGCAGATCAAAGTATTGTACAAGGTTTTCAATATCAGCAAACTGTAACACGTGTAGATAATCAAAATCTTACTCAAATTATTGAAAAATCTGTTACAATTGACACCAATATCGTATTAGTTGAAGGCTTTAAAAATGCTGATTTTGAAAAAGTCATAGTCTATCGAAATGAAGAAGAGTTGCAAGTATTACAACAATTGTCGAATGTTTGTTATAGCATTAATGTTAGGGAGCATGAAGATTTTACAGCATTTGAGCAATGGTTATTAAATAAAATTAAAAATGATTGTGATACACAATTAACATAGAGGATTGAAATGAATGAAACAATTTGAAATCGTGACAGAACCGATACAAACAGAACAATATCGTGAATTCACTATAAATGAATATCAAGGTGCAGTAGTTGTTTTTACCGGTCATGTTCGCGAATGGACTAAAGGCGTCAAAACGGAATATTTAGAATATGAAGCGTATATTCCAATGGCTGAAAAGAAATTGGCACAAATTGGAGATGAAATAAATGAAAAATGGCCTGGAACGATAACGAGTATTGTTCATAGAATAGGGCCATTACAAATTTCAGATATCGCTGTATTAATTGCAATTTCTTCACCGCATCGTAAAGATGCCTATCGAGCAAATGAATATGCAATTGAGCGTATAAAAGAAATTGTTCCGATTTGGAAAAAAGAAATTTGGGAAGATGGTTCAAAATGGCAAGGGCATCAAAAAGGGAATTATGAAGAAGCGAAGAGGGAGGAATAAGAGAGATGAAGGTACTTTACTTCGCAGAAATTAAAGATATATTACAAAAAGCACAGGAAGATATTGTGCTTGAACAAGCATTGACTGTACAACAATTTGAAGATTTATTGTTTGAACGTTATCCGCAAATCAATAATAAAAAGTTTCAAGTTGCTGTAAATGAGGAATTTGTACAAAAATCAGATTTCATTCAACCTAATGATACTGTTGCATTAATTCCACCGGTTAGTGGAGGTTAAGCGAGCATGAAAGCAATAATTCTTGCAGGTGGTCATTCAGTACGATTTGGTAAGCCCAAAGCTTTTGCGGAAGTGAACGGTGAGACCTTTTATAGTAGAGTAATTAAGACATTAGAATCAACAAATATGTTCAATGAAATTATTATTAGTACAAATGCGCAATTGGCAACGCAATTTCAATATCCAAATGTTGTTATAGATGATGAGAATCATAATGATAAAGGTCCATTAGCAGGAATTTATACAATCATGAAGCAACATCCTGAAGAAGAATTGTTTTTTGTCGTTTCTGTTGATACACCAATGATTACTGGTAAAGCTGTAAGCACGTTGTATCAGTTTTTAGTTTCTCATCTTATTGAAAATCATTTAGATGTCGCAGCTTTTAAAGAAGATGGACGTTTTATTCCAACAATTGCATTTTATAGTCCGAATGCATTAGGCGCTATAACTAAAGCACTACATTCTGATAATTACAGTTTTAAAAATGTATATCATGAATTATCAACGGATTATTTGGATGTCAGGGATGTAGATGCGCCCTCATATTGGTACAAAAATATAAATTATCAGCATGATTTGGACGCTTTAATTCAAAAATTGTAAGCCGTTAGGAGGTCCACAAATGGTAGAACAAATAAAAGATAAACTAGGACGTCCCATCCGTGACTTACGGTTATCTGTGACAGATCGGTGTAACTTTAGGTGTGATTATTGCATGCCTAAAGAGGTATTTGGAGATGATTTCGTATTTTTACCTAAAAATGAACTGTTAACGTTTGATGAAATGGCTAGAATCGCTAAGGTATATGCAGAATTAGGTGTAAAAAAAATACGCATTACAGGTGGAGAACCATTGATGCGACGCGATTTAGATGTACTTATAGCTAAATTAAATCAAATCGATGGTATTGAAGATATTGGTTTGACTACAAATGGTTTGTTATTAAAAAAGCATGGACAAAAGTTATATGATGCTGGGCTACGCAGAATTAATGTCAGTTTGGATGCTATTGATGATACGCTATTTCAATCAATCAATAATCGTAATATTAAAGCGACTACGATTTTAGAACAAATTGATTACGCGACGTCTATTGGTTTGAATGTAAAAGTAAATGTTGTTATACAAAAAGGTATTAACGATGATCAAATTATACCAATGCTTGAATATTTTAAAGATAAACATATAGAGATTCGATTTATAGAATTTATGGATGTTGGTAATGATAATGGATGGGATTTCAGCAAAGTTGTAACTAAAGATGAAATGCTTACTATGATAGAGCAGCACTTTGAAATCGATCGTGTAGAACCAAAATATTTTGGGGAAGTAGCAAAATATTATCGCCATAAGGATAATGGTGTTCAATTTGGTTTGATTACAAGTGTTTCACAATCATTTTGTTCTACATGTACACGGGCAAGGCTGTCATCAGATGGGAAGTTTTACGGATGTTTATTTGCAACTGTCGATGGATTTAACGTTAAAGCGTTTATTCGTTCTGGCGTGACCGACGAAGAGTTAAAAGAACAATTTAAAGCTCTATGGCAAATAAGAGATGATCGATATTCAGATGAGAGAACTGCTCAAACAGTTGACAATCGCCAACGTAAAAAGATAAACATGAATTATATTGGTGGTTAATGTGTAGGAACCACTATATATTATATCATTAGAGATTCTTTAATATTTCTGTCTTACTCCCTAAAATACAATATTATTTATTAAAGTAAAAACGGTCATATCTATGCCAGATTTAATAGAAATGATCGTTTTTAATGTTTTTACAAATTGGCGGGGCCCCAACACAGAAGCAGACGAAAAGTCAGCTTACAATAATGTGCAAGTTGGGGAACGGGGCCCCAACATAGAGAATTTCAAAAAGAAATTCTACAGACAATGCAGGTTGGGGAACAACGAAATAAATTTTATGAAAATATCATTTCTATCCCACTCTTAAGAATCACTACATAATAAATCTTTAGTGGTTCTTTAACATTGATGTCACACCCCATGTCATTGAGTTGTAATATATCTTTTTTAGGTATAAATGTTGTCGAATAAACAACAAGTTGTCCAAAAGATATAAATCTAAACAAGATATAGCCAGCAATTTAATATTTGTAATAGATAAAATGCTAAGTTTGATATATAATAAATTTAAGTAATTGTATAATAATATGAATTACAAACATCTAAGAAGAAACATAGGAGGCATCATATTATGAGTAATAAAGTTCAACGTTTTATAGAAGCAGAAAGGGAGTTAAGTCAGTTAAAGCACTGGTTAAAAACAACACATAAGATTTCAATTGAAGAATTTGTAGTACTTTTTAAAGTGTATGAAGCTGAAAAGATTAGCGGTAAAGAATTGAGGGATACATTACATTTTGAAATGCTATGGGATACAAGTAAAATCGATTTGATTATCCGTAAAATCTATAAAAAAGAGCTTATTTCTAAATTGCGTTCTGAAACGGATGAAAGACAAGTATTCTATTTCTATAGTACTTCTCAAAAGAAATTGTTAGATAAAATTACTAAAGAAATAGAAGTGTTAAGCGTTACAAACTAAAAACTTAAAAAGCATGCCAATCAGTACATCATAATTGCGTCTTGGGGACAGACAAATGATGAATAGAGATTGGCATGCTTTTTATTTTTGAATATAAATATTTAGTTCATGGCATTTCTAGTTACATGACGTCCATGAATTAAGAAGTAAACAAGCATAGTAATGATTGCTAAAGCGGCCATAAAGCCGAAGATTTCACTATATGAAAACATATGAGTAAATAACCCAAGGAATGATGGACCGAAGCCGACACCTGCATCTAGACCAACGTAAAAAGTAGATGTCGCGATACCATATTTAATCGGAGGTGAGACTTTTATCGCAATAGATTGCATTGCAGATGATAAATTTCCATACCCTAAACCTAGGCAAGCTCCAGCAAGTAATATTAACCAGCTTTGATAGCTTGAAATTAAGCACACAAATGAAAGGAAAAGCATGATAAATGCTGGGTAGACAATAATATTTTCATTTTTATCATCCATCAATCTACCAGCAATAGGTCTAGTAATTAACGATGCTATAGCATAGCAAATAAAGAAATAGCTTGCTGCAGTTACTAGGTGTCGCTCTAAAGCAAATGCTTGTAAATAAGTTAGGATGGACGCATAGGTAACGCCAATTAAAAGCATAATTACAGCAACAGGAATGGCCTCTTTTGCAATAAATTGATGAATACTAAATCTTGGTTTATCAATGACATTAGTTTCAGTTTTATTATTTGTTACTTCAAAATCAACTTTTATAAATAATGAGATAATGAGTCCGAGTATGCCTAATATGACACAAATAATAAACAGTAAATCAATTGCGTATTTTGTAATAAGTAACATGCCTAGAAATGGGCCAATCGCTGTACCTAATACTAAACTTAAAGAAAATAAACTGATGCCTTCACTTTTTCTATTAACAGGGGTAACGTATGCCGCAATAGTACCTGTTGCAGTTGTCACAACTGCAGTTGCGATACCGTTTATGAGACGTACAAAGATTAAAAAAGCTAAAGATCCATCAATAAAATAAAGTAATTGCGTGATAATTAAAGCAATTAAACCAATAAATAATAATCGTTTAGGTCCGATTTGATTTACAAATTTACCTGTAGCAAATCGACCAATTAAAGACCCGACAATAAATAGTCCTACAACTAATCCGGCTAATGAATCGGAAGCGTCGAAAGCTTGCTTACTATAGCCAGCAATAACTACAAGTAACAAATACATGCATAGGTATACGATAAAGTTGACAAAAAAGTTGATTGTAAAACTTTTGGTGAAAATAGGTGATTTATTTAATGAGCCTTGATTAGTCATTGTGTGCCTCCTTTAATAATATTTCATGAATTTGATTCATCACATTTATGGTTTCTTGCATTTGATCTTGCGAAATGTTTGTTTTGGCAACTACTGCTTGTTGGAGCTTTTGTACATCAAGACAAACAATCTCATATAATTCATGCCCTTTAGGTGTTAAAGTTAAAAACTTTTGTCGTTTATCCTCTAAACTGTTTTCTACTGTTATAAGGTCATTTTCTATTAGAGCTTTTAAAGTTTTTCTTGCAGTAGGCTTTTCAATTGCACGTCTATGTGAAATTTCAATGAGAGTAGTGGGCTGATGTTTAGCGATATCGCGTAAGATTAACCATTGGCCATAATATATATTGTGTTTTTCTAAAATCGGCTCGGCTAATTTTAAATAGGGGCGATATATTGTTATAAAACTATTGAAAAATTCTTGTGATAGCATAGTGACATCTCCTAAGATAAAATAGTTAGCTTAGCTAACCTTTTTTACAACAATAGTAATTATAAAACGGGAGCAATTAGAAATCAATATATAATTATTAAGAGCAAAAATAATTATACTTTGTTAAAATAAGCGTAATTACATGTAAATAGGGGGATACTAATGATATTGAAATTTGATCACATCATTCATTATATAGATCAGTTAGATCGGTTTAGTTTTCCAGGAGATGTTATAAAATTACATTCAGGTGGGTATCATCATAAATATGGAACATTCAATAAATTAGGTTATATCAATGAAAATTATATTGAGCTACTAGATGTAGAAAATAATGAAAAGTTGAAAAAGATGGCAAAAACGATAGAAGGTGGAGTCGCTTTTGCTACTCAAATTGTTCAAGAGAAGTATGAGCAAGGCTTTAAAAATATTTGTTTGCGTACAAATGATATAGAGGCAGTTAAAAATAAACTACAAAGTGAGCAGGTTGAAGTAGTAGGGCCGATTCAAATGGAAAGAGATACACATAAAGATGGTAAGGTAAAGTGGCAATTGCTTTATATAATGAATCAGGATGATGATGAAATTAAGCCACCATTTTTTATTCAATGGGAAGAAAGTGATTCCATGCGTACTAAAAAATTGCAAAAATATATTCAAAAACAATTTTCAATTGAAACTGTTATTGTGAAAAGTAAAAACCGATCACAAACAGTATCGAATTGGTTGAAATGGTTTGATATGGACATTGTAGAAGAGAATGACCATTACACAGATTTGATTTTAAAAAATGATGATATTTATTTTAGAATTGAAGATGGTAAAGTTTCAAAATATCATTCGGTTATCATAAAAGACGCACAAGCAACTTCACCATATTCAATTTTTATCAGAGGTGCTATTTATCGCTTTGAACCATTAGTATAAATATACGTAAGTGCTATGAGCGAGAATGCCCATATGAATAATGGCAAGCACAATGGAAAGAATCGTTAATATATTATTTAATCGTGATGACTTAATTAAAATGAAAAAGATTGATAATATAAATGTGAAAAAGATAAGTATAACCCGTAAACTAAAGTAATTCACGGTGAGAGGTTGACTCAATGTCATAATGATTGCAACGATGTTCATAATTATAAATAGACTTAAAATAATTGTTCTCATATCAAACACCTCATTGTTAGATTATTGACATTATAACAGGGGTATTTGTATATGAACATTAATGTGGTTGCTTGAGGAAAAATTTATTCATTGAAGTCAAGTTGGTTCATTTTAGAAATGAATATCGTGTTAGATGATGAAAGTATATTGAAGTATAGGTAACTAGTTGAAAAGTATTAATTGTACGATAACATTAAATTTAACACGAAACATAGATATAAAATGATTTACAATTAAAATGGGTAAATTTGAACTTGCTAAACTATTAATTGGAGCATGGACATTTCAAAAATAAGAGTTCAAATCTTACACAAGCTCTGAATCGACACTATAAGATACAAACTGTATAATTAAAGGTATTGTTAAATAGAAGGAGATATCATAAATCATGGAAAAGATGCATATCACTAATCAGGAACATGACGCATTTGTTAAATCTCACCCAAATGGAGATTTATTACAATTAACGAAATGGGCAGAAACAAAGAAATTAACTGGATGGTACGCGCGAAGAATCGCTGTAGGTCGTGACGGTGAAGTTCAGGGTGTTGCGCAATTACTTTTTAAAAAAGTACCTAAATTACCTTATACGCTATGTTATATTTCACGTGGTTTTGTTGTTGATTATAGTAATAAAGAGGCGTTAAATGCATTGTTAGACAGTGCAAAAGAAATTGCTAAAGCTGAGAAAGCGTATGCAATTAAAATCGATCCTGATGTTGAAGTTGATAAAGGTACAGATGCTTTGCAAAATTTGAAAGCGCTTGGTTTTAAACATAAAGGATTTAAAGAAGGTTTATCAAAAGACTACATCCAACCACGTATGACTATGATTACACCAATTGATAAAAATGATGATGAGTTATTAAATAGTTTTGAACGCCGAAATCGTTCAAAAGTGCGCTTGGCTTTAAAGCGAGGTACGACAGTGGAACGATCTGATAGAGAAGGTTTAAAAACATTTGCTGAATTAATGAAAATCACTGGGGAACGCGATGGCTTCTTAACGCGTGATATTAGTTACTTTGAAAATATTTATGATGCGTTGCATGAAGATGGAGATGCTGAACTATTTTTAGTAAAGTTGGACCCAAAAGAAAATATAGCGAAAGTAAATCAAGAATTGAATGAACTTCATGCCGAAATAGCTAAATGGCAGCAGAAGATGGAAACATCTGAAAAGCAAGCTAAAAAAGCGCAAAATATGATTAATGATGCGCAAAATAAAATTGCTAAAAATGAAGATTTAAAACGAGACCTAGAAGCTTTAGAAAAGGAACATCCTGAAGGTATTTATCTTTCTGGTGCACTATTAATGTTTGCTGGCTCAAAATCATATTACTTATATGGTGCGTCTTCTAATGAATTTAGAGATTTTTTACCAAATCACCATATGCAGTATACGATGATGAAGTATGCACGTGAACATGGTGCAACAACTTACGATTTCGGTGGTACAGATAATGATCCAGATAAAGACTCAGAACATTATGGCTTATGGGCATTTAAAAAAGTGTGGGGTACATACTTAAGTGAAAAGATTGGTGAATTTGATTATGTATTGAATCAGCCATTGTACCAATTAATTGAGCAAGTTAAACCTCGTTTAACAAAAGCTAAAATTAAAATATCTCGTAAATTAAAACGAAAATAGATTAAAGACTGAAATCTGAACGCTCATAAGACTGTCATTTGCGTTCAGATTTTTTTACACAATATAGAATGGTTGAGTAAAATATTTTTGAATATAGTGAAAGAGGGGGAAGTACTGTGATAAAAAAGCTATTACAATTTTCTTTGGGGAATAAGTTTGCTATCTTTTTAATGGTTGTTTTAGTTGTCTTGGGCGGTGTATACGCGAGTGCTAAATTGAAATTAGAATTACTACCAAATGTACAAAATCCAGTTATTTCAGTTACAACAACAATGCCGGGTGCAACGCCACAAAGTACCCAAGATGAAATAAGTAGTAAAATTGACAACCAAGTAAGATCGTTGGCATATGTGAAAAATGTTAAAACGCAATCCATACAAAATGCTTCAATTGTAACAGTTGAATATGAAAATAATACAGATATGGATAAAGCAGAAGAACAGCTTAAAAAAGAAATCGATAAAATTAAATTTAAAGATGAAGTTGGTCAACCAGAATTAAGACGTAATTCGATGGACGCTTTTCCGGTTTTAGCATATTCATTTTCAAATAAAGAGAATGACTTGAAAAAAGTAACGAAAGTACTGAATGAACAATTAATACCAAAATTACAAACGGTAGATGGTGTGCAAAATGCGCAATTAAACGGGCAGACGAACCGTGAAATCACCCTTAAATTTAAGCAAAATGAACTTGAAAAATATGGGTTGACTGCTGATGATGTAGAAAACTATCTAAAAACGGCAACAAGAACAACACCACTTGGATTGTTCCAATTTGGTGATAAAGATAAATCAATTGTTGTTGATGGTCAATATCAATCTGTTGATGCTTTTAAAAACATAAATATTCCATTAACGTTGGCAGGAGGACAAGGGCAATCTCAATCTCAAAGTGACAATAAACAAAATTCAGCCATGTCAGACGTTAATCAGGCATCACCACAGCAAAATTCAAAAGCGTCATCATCAAATAATATAAGTGGTGTGCCGACAGCGAAACTAGGAGATTTAGCTGATATTACAGTTGGTGATGTGCGTACTTCTATTTCTAAAACGAATGGCAAGGATGCGGTTAATTTACAAATAACTAAAGCTCAAGATGCCAATACAGTTCAAGTAGCCAAAGATGTACAACGTAAAATTGATACATTCGTTGATGAAAATAAAGATTTTAATGTCACAAAAACAATGGATACTGCAAAGCCTGTTGAGAAATCACTTTATACGATGGTTGAAAAAGCATCATTAGGTACAATCGTGGCAATTATAGTTATTTTGCTGTTTTTAAGAAACATTCGTACGACGGCAATTTCTATTATATCCATTCCGTTATCACTTCTTATGGCGCTTATTGCTCTGAAATTGAGTGATGTTTCATTGAATATACTAACGTTAGGTGCATTAACAGTAGCGATTGGACGTGTGATAGACGATTCGATTGTAGTTGTTGAAAATATTTATCGACGCTTAACAGATTCAGAAGAACAACTAAAAGGTGAAAATTTAATTATCAGTGCGACAACTGAAGTATTTAAACCAATAATGTCATCGACACTAGTTACTATTATCGTCTTCTTACCACTTGTGTTTGTATCAGGTTCAGTAGGCGAAATGTTTAGACCTTTTGCATTGGCTATTGCATTTAGTTTATTAGCATCGTTATTAGTGTCAATTACACTCGTTCCAGCGTTGGCAGCAACACTATTTAAAAAAGGCGTTAAACGTCGTAATAAACAACATCAAGAAGGATTAGGTGTTGTTAGTACAACTTATAAAAAAGTATTGCATTGGTCACTAAATCATAAGTGGATTGTAATTATATTAAGTACATTAATTTTGGTTGTAACTATTGTATTTGGAGGACCGAGACTAGGCACTAGCTTTATTTCAGCAGGTGACGATAAATTTTTAGCTATTACTTATACACCGAAGCCTGGTGAAACGGAGCAAGCAGTGTTGAATCATGCGAAAGATGTTGAAAAATATTTAAAACAGAAAAAGCATGTAAAAACAATTCAATACTCAGTTGGTGGTAGTAGTCCAGTAGATCCAACGGGTAGTACAAATAGTATGGCAATCATGGTTGAATATGATAATGACACGCCTAATTTTGATGTAGAAGCGGATAAGGTTATTAAACATGCAGATGGCTTTAAACATCCTGGAGAGTGGAAAAATCAAGATTTAGGAACAGGTGCAGGTAATAAATCTGTAGAGGTTACTGTGAAAGGCCCATCAATGGATGCCATAAAATCAACTGTAAAAGATATTGAACAGAAAATGAAACAGGTTAAAGGACTAGCCAATGTCAAATCTGATTTATCGCAAACATATGATCAGTATGAAATTAAAGTTGATCAAAATAAAGCGGCAGAAAATGGTATTTCTGCAAGTCAACTTGCAATGCACTTGAATGAAAACTTACCAGAAAAAACAGTTACGACTGTTAAAGAAAATGGTAAAACTGTTGATGTTAAAGTCAAACAAAATAAGCAAACAGACTGGTCAGAAGATAAGTTGAATAATATAACTTTGAAAAAGCCGACTGGTGGCACGATTAAATTGGGAGATATCGCTACGTTAGTTAAAACAACGACACCAAGTAAATTGACGCAAGAACAAGGTGATTATGCAACGACGGTATCTGCTGAAGTAACAAATAAAGATGTGGGTGGCACAACACGACAAGTGATGTCTAAAATAAATAATTTGGACAAACCGAATAATGTAAAGGTTAATATCGGTGGTGCATCAGATGATATTAACAATGCAATGACACAATTAGCCTTTGCAATGTTAGCTGCGATCATTATCGTATATTTAATCCTAGTTATTACATTTAAAGGTGGCTTAGCACCATTTACAATTCTATTCTCTTTACCATTTACAGTTATCGGTGTAATTATTGCACTATTAATCACAGGAGAAACAATATCAGTACCAAGTTTAATTGGTATGCTAATGTTAATTGGAATCGTAGTAACAAATGCCATTGTGTTAATAGACCGTGTCATTAATAATGAGCAGCAGGGCATGGAGATGAAAGAAGCATTAATCGAAGCAGGCGGTACTAGAATTAGACCGATATTAATGACGGCGATTGCAACAATTGGTGCATTAGTTCCTTTGTTATTTGGTCAAGATAGCTCGATTCTTATTTCGAAAGGATTAGCTGCTACAGTTATTGGTGGTTTAATTTCATCAACTTTATTAACACTTGTAGTTGTACCAGTAATATATGAAATTCTCTTTACTTTAAAAAAACGATTCACTAAACGATAGATAATATAAAAGCCATAAAAGCGGTCATGGTATTGACTACTTTTATGGCTTTTTAAAATTTGAAATTTTAGACCTTATTTCACGTGCGATTTAATCGATGTGTTAATAAAACAATACTGGCATTCAACATGTAATCCGATAATAAAATAAGATTGCAATTATGTTATTGCATGTTTTGTTTATTACTTAGAATAATACGATGGTTAAGATGAAATATATGACAAAGATAAATAATGACATTAAATTCAAGATGTTTACGCCTTTTAGATCTTTTTTAAGCATTTTAAATCCTGTCACTTCGACATTACCGACTAAGAGTAATAAGACGATAAATACCCACCAATTCTCTTTTGGAAAACTCATCGTCGTTAATGCTAAGACGAATAATAACAACACACCCATAATAATTCTCAAAATGCGAGTAAATACAACTTCCATTTTAAAAATACTAATAAAACTAACAATTAGATAAAGTATTGCTAGTAAAATCAGATAAAATTGCATATGATAACTTCCTCTCCGTTTCAAAGGGTTCATGTAGTACAGCAGCGTAGAAAACATAAATAGCAGTGTTGGGATAGATATGCGCGTATGTTATTAATGAGACACTAAATCATAACACGACAACACCTTGTGATTCTAGATGTAATTGAGCGAAAAATAAAGCAATTCATCAATATAACGTATTCAGAGCAATGCTAGTCAAATTTATGTAACTAAAAGTATTTATTGCCTGAATGATAGATTATTAATCTTGCATTTGAGCACGAACATTTCTAATTTCATTTTCAATATCTTTAAGTTGACGAACAAGTGCGGAAGTATCTAAATCCAAAGATTCCCGTTTTTCTAAGTCGCCTTGAAGACGAACGTAATCATATTTAAGTTCGGCTAGTTGGTTTTCTAAAGACATACTATAACACTCCTTTGAAATATAATTAAGTGCATTTAATGTAGATTATAGCATGAAACAGTAGACTTCTAAAATATCTGTGGAGTATGTTAAAGTTATAAATTATGAAGATTATTGAAAGAAGGGATAACAGTGACAGAACAATTTACTATGATTATTTTATTAATTGCGCTTGGTTACTTTTTGAAGCGCATTAATTTTATAAAGGCAACTGATAGCCAAGTCATTGCTACATTAGTTCTTAATGTCACACTCCCATCTTTAGTTATTGTGAATTTAAACAGTGCAGAATTAAAATTGTCATTCTCCATTTTACCAATTTTAATGATTATCTATGGTATTGTGGCGAAAATGATTGCTGTCTGGTTTTTTAGAAAATATGATAATCACATGCGTGGATCAGTAGGTATGATGACTGGTGCTATGAATATTGGATTGTTTGCATATCCACTAATTGAAGTGATATGGCCTAAAACGGGGCTTATTTATTTTGGTATGGCTGATATAGGTGGTGCCTTTGTGATGTTTGGAATTACTTACTTTGTAGGTAGCTATTTTAGTGAAGGTAGTGATCAATTCGATTTTAAATATTTAGGTAAGAAATTATTACAATCAGTGCCACTCGTTACATACATTGTAATGTTTATATTGAATATAAGTCACATCCATTTACCACATGTGGCAATCGATTTCTTTAGCATACTTTCCCATGCAAATATGCCGTTATCAATGATTTTGCTAGGTGTCATGTTGAATTTTACTCTGGAAAGAAAGTATATACCTGCTACTATTAAATATTTATGTTTGCATTATGGATTAGCATTAGTTGGGGGATTGTTAGTACATGTGTTGTTACCGGTATCAGATGATATGATTAAGACGACGTTGTTGGTCACTTGGATGTTCCCAGTTGGTGTCGCAATTATTTCTTATGGTATTCAGTTTAAATATCGAACACTGTCATTTATAGGTATGACGACCAATTTGACAATCATTATTAGTATCATTATTTTGTACGTGTATCAGGCAGTGTTTGTCTAGTTTACACATTTGAAAATAAAATCCATTTTAATAGTCGAAGAAAATGAGAGCCCCCTTTACCACAACATGTAAATGTATATTGTGAAAAGGGGGCTTTTATTTATGACATAGTTGTTCAACAGGCTGGGACATAAATCAATATTCTATGCTCTACGAAGTTATATTGGCAGTAGTTGACTGAATGAAAATGCGCTTGTAACAAGCTTTTTTCAATTCTAGTCAGGGGCCCCAACAAAGAGAAATTGGATTCCCAATTTCTACAGACAATGCAAGTTGGGGTGTGGGCCCCAACACAGAGAATTTCGAAAAGAAATTCTACAGGCAATGCGAGTTGGGGTGGGACGACGAAATATATTTTGCGAAAATATCATTTCTGTCCCACTCCCTATGCAGCTATCCACTTCATATGTATGGCGCATACTTGATAAATGAATATCATCAAGATTTTAAAAGTATCGCTAATTTTAAAGTCTTAAAACGCATGATTAATGTCATGATGTGTTATTGTGTTTTGTTTTTAGAGCCACGTATTTCCTAGGAAATATAGAGGAACATTCAACGTAAAATTCTCGAAAATTAATTTTAATCATTCTATAAGTGAATGGTTATTTTCAGAAGCGATAACATTTTTACTTTACATGAGTATTTAACTTTCTATTTCAAATTACCTAGAATTATAGCAGCTATCACGATAATAATAATACCTGCCCAAATACCCGTCATCTGACGACGATCTTTTCTTTCTCCTAAAATGAAAATACCGCCTAAGGTTGAAACGATAACAAGTAACTGTGATAATGAGAAACTTGTAGCTACACCAACTTTTGGTTGAGAATAGAACATGAACAAGTTACCAATTCCCCAAATCACACCTGGCAATAGATTAAGTGCTGTTGATTTAAGTGATGTTTTATGATTCATGGATAGGATAAAGCCACCAATTGCCATACCGACAGATTGGAAGAACAATGCATCAGTTCCACCAACACCAAAGATGTCACCAAGTACAACGAAACCTACATATCCAACTGTAGATACAATTAAAATACCCATTGCTTTTTTAAATTCAGGATTATCTGATTGACGTTCATTTTTAGCTTTAAGTGAAGTAAGTGCTACACCAGTAACTAATAATATCATGGCGATTAAACCAAAGATAATTTGAGTCATTGAAGACCATTCACCTAAAAAGATAACGCTGAATAATGTTGTACCAACTAATTGCATACCTGTAGAAACTGGCATAGTATTTGATACACCGATTAAACTAATAGATTTAAGCTGATTCGCTTGTCCAAACGCCCATAATGCACCAGAAATAAGACCGACAATAATTACAGTAGGATTATTGAATTTTGCGAAACCAGTAATAAGTAAACCTAATCCAACAATGAGTGCGCCTAGCGTCGTACCACGAATTTGGTTGTAAGGTCCACCGCCGACGAACACATTAATAAGAACGACACTTCCCCAGAATAAAGCAGGTAAAAGTGCGATTAAGAAATCAAGAAATTGCAAGACTACTCACTCTCCTATACTATTTATGCAAGTGCTCCCCTTAATTGACACTTGCATGTTATTGTAAAGCATTCTGCCCTAATAGTAAAAAACAACTACTTATAATTTTCAATATTTACAAAAAGTAGAAAAACCCACAATACATGCTAATGATGTACTGTTGGGTATTTGCTTGGTATTTTATTCAGGGATTGTTTGATCTTTTACGTTACGTGATTCGAATTTGAATTTAATGTACTCATAGTTGATATGGAAGCCTAGACCATTAAATCGTTCGATGAGTTTATTATTTTTATTACGAATTTTAAAATAAACTTTTCTAATATCAAAGTTATCAAAAGCATATTGCAATGCATACGCAAGCAACTCGAAAGCGATACCTTTCAAACGGTAATCTACATGTGAACTGAAGTATTTAATCTCGGCGATTGATTGTTGTGAATCAATTTCAAGGTATAAATAACCTTTAAGTAAACCTTCGCTAACAAATAAAAACAAATGATGATGGTCGTCTAAACTATCAATGATATCTTGTGGTGACTGTGCCTGATATTTAAATGTAGTTGTGTGTAATTTGCTGAAAGCACGATAAAACCCTTTGTGATAAGGAATGATATTTGGTTGGTGCATATCTTCTTCTAATCTTGTACGGGCTTCTATGTAATAGTCAGTGAAGTTATAACTTGCTTGAATAACTTTCATTAATGGTTTGTATTGTTGAATGCCTTCTTCAAAAGAAAAGTTAAAGACGGCATCGTCAGGTTGGTTCGAAGTCATTGCTTTAAACAGCTTTTCAAACGTATCGACAGATAATACATAATTGTCAGCTACGAAAGGGCCTATGACTTTGAATTTATTTTTATCGTATGCAAAAGACAATATGATTGCTTTGATTGAATCGTTTTCTTTAATCGAAAATACACCAGGTGATTCAATCGCATCGGTTATTAATACATCTATTTCATTGTACTGTTGAGGAAGTTTATATAAGTATGATGCTGATTCATAATTCGAATGTTCAATGAACGATTTTATTTGTGTAATATCATATAACTGAACTATGCTCATGTCATTACCTCCGTACTTTTTGTTACTTTTATTATATAGTATTTCAACTGAAATGAAAGTTAATAGTGATATTAACATGTTACAATACATTTAACACATCATTTGCAATCATTGAATTTAAATCAAAGATTAGTGGAATAGATGAAGCACGTTCGAAATAAAAGAACGTATGAGAAAGGATAATTTATGAAATCTTTAATATTAGCTGAAAAACCATCAGTCGCAAGAGATATTGCTGATGCTTTACAAATAAATCAGAAGCGTAATGGTTACTTTGAAAATAACCAATATATTGTCACGTGGGCGTTAGGTCATCTAGTGACAAATGCGACACCTGAACAATACGATAAAAATTTAAAGGAATGGCGATTAGAAGACCTTCCAATTATACCTAAATATATGAAAACTGTTGTTATTGGTAAAACAAGCAAACAATTTAAAACAGTAAAAGCGTTAATTTTAGATAATAAAGTGAAAGATATTATTATTGCAACAGATGCTGGACGAGAAGGTGAACTAGTTGCAAGATTGATTTTGGATAAAGTTGGTAACAAAAAGCCAATCCGTCGATTATGGATTAGCTCAGTTACTAAAAAAGCTATTCAACAAGGTTTTAAAAATTTAAAAGACGGTCGTCAATATAACGATTTGTATTATGCAGCGTTAGCGAGAAGTGAGGCGGATTGGATTGTTGGGATTAATGCAACGCGTGCACTAACAACAAAGTATGATGCACAGCTATCCCTGGGACGTGTTCAGACACCAACGATTCAATTAGTAAATACACGACAACAAGAGATTAATCAGTTCAAACCACAACAATACTATACATTATCATTAACGGTAAAAGGGTTTGATTTTCAGCTAGAATCAAATCAGCGATATACCAATAAAGAAACTTTAGAACAGATGGTTAATAATTTGAAAAATGTCGATGGTAAGATTAAATCTGTTGCTACTAAACATAAGAAGTCGTATCCGCAATCACTGTACAATTTAACAGATTTACAACAAGATATGTATAGACGTTATAAAATTGGACCTAAAGAAACATTGAATACACTTCAAAGTTTATATGAGAGACATAAAGTCGTAACCTATCCAAGAACAGATTCAAACTATTTAACAACTGATATGGTAGATACTATGAAAGAACGTATTCAGGCGACGATGGCAACAACATATAAAGACCAAGCACGCCCATTAATGTCTAAAACATTTTCATCAAAAATGTCGATATTTAATAATCAAAAAGTATCTGATCACCATGCAATTATTCCTACAGAAGTGAGACCTGTCATGTCAGACTTAAGTAATAGAGAACTAAAGTTATACGATATGATTGTCGAGCGTTTTTTAGAAGCTTTAATGCCTCCGCACGAGTATGACGCGATAACTGTAACTTTAGAGGTTGCAGGGCACACATTTGTTTTGAAAGAGAATGTAACAACTGTTTTAGGTTTTAAATCTATTAGACAAGGTGAATCTATTACAGAGATGCAACAGCCTTTTTCAGAAGGCGATGAAGTGAAGATTTCAAAAACAAACATTAGAGAACATGAAACAACACCTCCAGAATATTTTAATGAAGGTTCGTTATTAAAAGCGATGGAGAACCCTCAGAACTTTATTCAATTGAAGGATAAAAAATATGCGCAAACTTTAAAGCAAACAGGTGGTATCGGCACAGTTGCAACAAGGGCCGACATTATCGATAAATTATTTAATATGAATGCTATTGAATCAAGAGACGGTAAAATTAAAGTAACGTCAAAAGGTAAACAAATATTAGAATTAGCACCAGAAGAATTAACGTCGCCACTTTTAACTGCACAATGGGAAGAAAAACTACTTTTAATTGAACGTGGTAAATATCAGGCGAAAACATTCATTAATGAAATGAAAGATTTTACGAAAGATGTTGTAAATGGGATTAAAAATAGTGATCGTAAATATAAACACGATAATTTAACAACCACTGAATGCCCAACGTGTGGTAAATTCATGATTAAAGTTAAAACTAAAAATGGTCAGATGCTTGTGTGCCAAGATCCATCTTGTAAGACGAAAAAGAATGTACAGCGCAAAACAAATGCAAGATGTCCAAACTGTAAAAAGAAATTAACGTTGTTTGGTAAAGGGAAAGAAGCGGTATATCGTTGTGTTTGTGGACATTCTGAAACGCAAGCACATATGGATCAGCGTATGAAGTCTAAATCCTCTGGTAAAGTATCTCGTAAAGAAATGAAAAAGTATATGAATAAAAATGAAGGTTTAGACAATAATCCGTTTAAAGATGCATTAAAGAACTTGAATTTATAGATAAAATCGAACAAAGTTGAATCAGAAAAACGAAAAGTTCGCTTTTGGTATTGTTTTTTATTAAGAATGATATTAAACTATTAAGGTATTTTAAAAAAAGGAGCATCCATTCGTGAAAAACTATTTCCAGTTCGATAAATATGGAACAAACTTTAAAAGAGAAATCTTAGGCGGTATCACAACTTTCTTATCTATGGCCTATATTTTAGCAGTTAACCCGCAAGTTTTAAGTTTAGCAGGTGTTAAAGGCGTATCAGAAGATATGAAAATGGACCAAGGTGCCATTTTTGTAGCGACTGCATTAGCAGCATTTGTAGGCTCGCTATTCATGGGACTAATAGCTAAATATCCAATTGCGTTAGCACCAGGTATGGGATTAAATGCATTCTTTGCATTTACTGTTGTGTTAACCATGGGTATTCCTTGGCAAGTTGGTTTAACAGGCGTTTTATTCTCAGGTATATTCTTTGCGATATTAACCGTCACAGGGTTTAGGGAAGTTATTATTAATGCAATTCCTTATCAAATGAAGATGGCTGTTTCAGCAGGTATAGGATTATTCATTACATTTGTAGGTTTACAAAGTTCGGGTATTATAGTTAAAAATGAATCTACATTAGTAACATTGGGACATTTAACTGATCCACCAGTACTTTTAGCGATATTCGGTATCGTTATTACAGTTATTTTATATGCAATTAAATTGCCGGGTTCTATCTTTATCGGTATGATCATCACAGCAATCGTTGGTATGTTCACTGGATTGATTCAAATGCCATCTGGTATTGTAGGTAAGATTCCAAGTATTGAACCAACGTTCGGTGCTGCATTTGAAGCGTTTAAAGACCCAAGTCAATTATTAACGATACAGTTCTTAATTGTTATTTTAACGTTCTTATTTATTGATTTCTTTGATACAGCTGGTACATTAGTAGCCGTTGCTACTCAAGCAGGTATTATGAAAGATAATAAATTACCAAGAGCTGGTAGAGCATTGTTCTCAGATTCTTTAGCTACGATTGTAGGATCAGTTTTTGGAACAACTACAACAACTTCTTATATCGAATCAACTTCAGGTGTTGCTGTAGGTGCTAGAACAGGATTTGCTAGTATCGTAACAGGTTGTTGTTTCCTATTAGCGCTGTTCTTTAGTCCGTTAATCGCTGTTGTAACAAGTGCAGTTACGACACCAGCTTTAGTGGTGGTAGGTGTATTAATGGCTGCAAACTTTGCTGAGATAAACTGGAAAAGTTTTGAAGTTGCAGTGCCAGCATTCATTACAATCATTATGATGCCTTTATCATACTCAATTGCAACTGGTATTGCGTGTGGATTTATTTTCTATCCAATTACAATGCTTATCTCTAAAAAACATAAAGAAGTACATCCGATAATGTATGTATTAATGGTACTATTCATTCTGTACTTCATATTTGTTCATGGTTAAATCCATACACAAAAAACGACTGCCAATGATTGGTAGTCGTTTTTTCTTTGAAGTAAGGATAAAATAAGAAGCGAAATAACATAAAGCAATATTATGAATGTCTTTAAATATCCGATATAAATATACTTCTTTTAAAATTGTTGGACGTGTTTCTTCTATATTATATACCTAATTAAAAAGGTTTTAAGAATTATTCTCTATGTCCATCTTTGTATTGTGTGTAAATGACACGAGCATTTTTATTAGGTATATAGGTTGGCGCTGATAATACAACTAGGACAAATAGAATCATTAGGAAAAATAAAATCCAATGAATCAAAATTCCTAAGAAGGGGATAATAGCTAAAAAACTACCTACTATACCAAATATTGGAATAATCGCTATAGGTCTAATCGCATTTTGTCTATTCACTAATAATATAATAGTAAGAATTAGATAAAGTAATGCATTAAAGAGTAAAGGCTGCCATCCAAAACTTAAAATAAACGTTGCACCTAAAAAAGGAATGCCATAGAAAAACTCACAAAGTATTAAAAAGATACCTATAAGTGCTAAAGATAATTTTGGTCCATTTTTCATATTCATTCACCACCGTTCTTATGACTAATTATATAGAATAATTTTCAATGATAATAATAAAATGATTCAAGGTACGAATTTACAATAAAGAAGGAAATAAAAAATATCTCGAAAATAGTTGAACTGACTAAGTATATAAAGTAAAATATAAAAGTATGTGTTAGACAGATAGAAAAATTATGTGAAAAGCCTTGATTTATCGATGTTTTTCGTGTAATATAACTAACGTTGGACTTTAAGAAAAGCGATGAAGCGAAAGGTTACTGACACACCCGGCCGCTTTGCCATGGCGCTGTGTAAGATAGTTTTCGTGGAGAAGTCTATCACTAAATGTAGACGAATAAGGAGGGAAAATTATGGCAAAACAAAAAATCAGAATCAGATTAAAAGCTTATGATCACCGCGTGATTGATCAATCAGCAGAGAAGATTGTAGAAACAGCGAAACGTTCTGGTGCAGATGTTTCTGGACCAATTCCGTTACCAACTGAGAAATCAGTTTACACAATCATCCGTGCCGTGCATAAGTATAAAGATTCACGTGAACAATTCGAACAACGTACACACAAACGTTTAATCGATATTGTAAACCCAACACCAAAAACAGTTGACGCTTTAATGGGCTTAAACTTACCATCTGGTGTAGACATCGAAATCAAATTATAATAGACAATTTTAGGAGGTGGACTTTCGATGACCAAAGGAATCTTAGGAAGAAAAATTGGGATGACACAAGTATTCGGAGAAAACGGTGAATTAATCCCTGTAACAGTAGTAGAAGCTAAAGAAAATGTTGTATTACAAAAGAAAACTGTAGAAGTTGATGGATACAACGCAATCCAAGTTGGATTTGAAGACAAAAAAGCATACAAAAAAGATGCAAAATCTAATAAATATGCTAATAAACCAGCTGAAGGTCACGCTAAAAAAGCTGACGCAGCACCTAAGCGCTTCATTCGTGAATTCCGCAATGTAGACGTGGATGCTTACGAAGTAGGTCAAGAAGTCTCAGTAGATACTTTTGTAGCTGGCGACGTTATTGACGTAACAGGCGTATCAAAAGGTAAAGGTTTCCAAGGTGCAATTAAACGCCACGGACAATCTCGTGGACCTATGTCACATGGTTCTCATTTCCACAGAGCACCAGGTTCTGTAGGTATGGCTTCGGATGCTTCTAGAGTATTTAAAGGCCAAAAAATGCCAGGACGTATGGGTGGAAACACAGTAACTGTTCAAAACTTAGAAGTAGTTCAAGTTGACACAGAAAACAAAGTTATCTTAGTAAAAGGTAACGTACCTGGACCTAAAAAAGGTTTAGTAGAAATCAGAACTTCAATTAAAAAAGGTAATAAATAATAAGAAGTGAAAGGAGGAAATGCATAATGGCTAATTATGATGTTTTAAAATTAGACGGAACTAAATCAGGTTCAATCGAATTAAGCGATGCAGTATTCGGTATTGAGCCAAATAATAGCGTTTTATTCGAAGCTATTAATTTACAACGTGCTTCATTACGTCAAGGTACGCATGCTGTTAAGAATCGTTCAGCAGTAAGCGGTGGCGGACGTAAACCATGGAAGCAAAAAGGAACAGGTCGTGCTCGTCAAGGTACAATCCGTGCTCCACAATGGCGTGGCGGTGGTATCGTATTCGGACCAACTCCAAGAAGTTATGCATACAAAATGCCTAAGAAAATGCGTCGTTTAGCTTTACGCTCAGCATTATCTTTCAAAGCTCAAGAGAATGGCTTAACTGTAGTTGACGCATTTAACTTCGAAGCTCCAAAAACTAAAGAATTCAAAAATGTATTATCTACATTAGAACAACCTAAAAAAGTATTAGTAGTTACTGAAAACGAAGATGTAAATGTTGAATTATCAGCACGCAACATCCCTGGCGTTCAAGTGACAACTGCTCAAGGTTTAAATGTTTTAGATATCACTAATGCTGACAGCTTAGTAATTACTGAAGCTGCTGCTAAAAAAGTTGAGGAGGTGCTCGGATAATGGAAGCAAGAGATATTCTTAAGCGCCCCGTAATCACTGAGAAATCTTCTGAAGCAATGGCTGAAGACAAATACACTTTCGACGTTGATACTCGTGTTAACAAAACACAAGTAAAAATGGCAGTTGAAGAAATCTTCAACGTAAAAGTTGCAAGTGTTAATATCATGAATTACAAACCTAAGAAAAAACGTATGGGCCGTTACCAAGGCTATACAAACAAAAGAAGAAAAGCGATTGTAACTCTTAAAGAAGGATCAATCGACTTATTTAACTAATAAACCAATTACCATTAAGGAGGTAAGCGACAATGGCTATTAAAAAGTATAAGCCAATAACAAATGGTCGTCGTAATATGACTTCGTTAGATTTCGCAGAAATCACGAAAACTACACCTGAAAAGTCATTATTAAAACCGCTACCGAAAAAAGCGGGACGTAACAACCAAGGTAAATTGACTGTAAGACACCATGGTGGTGGACACAAACGTCAATACCGTGTTATCGATTTCAAACGTAACAAAGATGGTATCAATGCAAAAGTTGATTCTATTCAATATGATCCAAACCGCTCAGCAAACATCGCTTTAGTTGTATATGCAGACGGTGAAAAACGATATATCATTGCTCCTAAAGGATTAGAAGTAGGTCAAATCGTTGAAAGTGGTGCTGAAGCTGACATCAAAGTTGGTAACGCATTACCATTACAAAACATTCCAGTTGGTACAGTAGTACACAACATCGAGCTTAAACCTGGTAAAGGTGGACAAATCGCTCGTTCAGCTGGTGCAAGTGCTCAAGTACTTGGTAAAGAAGGTAAGTACGTATTAATCAGATTAAGATCTGGTGAAGTTCGTATGATCTTATCTACTTGCCGTGCTACAATCGGTCAAGTTGGTAACCTACAACACGAATTAGTTAACGTTGGTAAAGCCGGACGTTCAAGATGGAAAGGTATTCGTCCAACAGTTCGTGGTTCTGTAATGAACCCTAACGATCACCCACACGGTGGTGGTGAAGGTCGTGCTCCTATCGGTAGACCATCTCCAATGTCACCATGGGGTAAACCTACGCTTGGTAAGAAAACTCGTCGTGGTAAAAAATCATCAGACAAACTTATCGTTCGTGGACGTAAGAAAAAATAATATAATCAACTTATTTGGGTGTGCGGCTTAAAGCTGCACGCACATAATAAGAAGGGAGGCGCCCAAATGGCTCGTAGTATTAAAAAAGGACCTTTCGTCGATGAGCATTTAATGAAAAAAGTTGAAGCTCAAGAAGGAAGCGAAAAGAAACAAGTAATCAAAACATGGTCACGTCGTTCTACAATTTTCCCTAATTTCATCGGACATACATTTGCAGTATACGACGGACGTAAACACGTACCTGTATATGTAACTGAAGATATGGTAGGTCATAAATTAGGTGAGTTTGCTCCTACTCGTACATTCAAAGGACACGTTGCAGACGACAAGAAAACAAGAAGATAATATCTATTAAGTAGAGGAGGACATCCTAATGGAAGCAAAAGCGGTTGCTAGAACAATAAGAATCGCACCTCGTAAAGTAAGACTAGTTCTTGACTTAATCAGAGGTAAAAATGTTGCTGAAGCTATTGCAATTTTAAAATTAACAAACAAAGCTTCATCACCAGTAATTGAAAAAGTATTAATGTCCGCTTTAGCTAATGCTGAACATAACTATGACATGAACACAGATGAATTAGTAGTTAAAGAAGCATATGCTAACGAAGGACCAACATTAAAACGTTTCCGTCCACGTGCGCAAGGTCGTGCAAGTGCGATTAACAAACGTACAAGCCACATTACAATCGTCGTAAGTGACGGTAAAGAAGAAGCTAAAGAAGCTTAATTAACTTTTAAGGAGGGAATACTGTGGGTCAAAAAATTAATCCAATCGGACTTCGTGTTGGTATTATCCGTGATTGGGAAGCTAAATGGTATGCTGAAAAAGACTTCGCTTCACTTTTACACGAAGATTTAAAAATCCGTAAATTTATTGATAATGAATTAAAAGAAGCATCAGTTTCTCACGTAGAGATTGAACGTGCTGCAAACCGTATCAACATTGCAATTCATACTGGTAAACCTGGTATGGTAATTGGTAAAGGCGGTTCAGAAATCGAAAAATTACGCAACAAATTAAATGCGTTAACTGATAAAAAAGTACACATCAACGTAATTGAAATCAAAAAAGTTGATCTTGACGCTCGTTTAGTAGCTGAAAACATCGCACGTCAATTAGAAAACCGTGCTTCATTCCGTCGTGTACAAAAACAAGCAATCACTAGAGCTATGAAACTTGGTGCTAAAGGTATCAAAACTCAAGTATCTGGTCGTTTAGGCGGAGCTGACATCGCTCGTGCTGAACAATATTCAGAAGGAACTGTTCCACTTCATACGTTACGTGCTGACATCGATTATGCACACGCTGAAGCTGACACTACTTACGGTAAATTAGGCGTTAAAGTATGGATCTATCGTGGAGAAGTTCTTCCTACTAAGAACACTAGTGGAGGAGGAAAATAATAATGTTACTACCAAAACGTGTAAAATATCGTCGTCAACATCGTCCTAAAACAACTGGTCGTTCTAAAGGCGGTAACTACGTAACATTTGGTGAGTTTGGTTTACAAGCTACAACAACGTCTTGGATCACATCTCGTCAAATCGAATCTGCTCGTATAGCAATGACACGTTACATGAAACGTGGCGGGAAAGTTTGGATTAAAATCTTCCCACATACACCATATACTAAAAAACCTTTAGAAGTACGTATGGGTGCTGGTAAAGGTGCGGTTGAAGGCTGGATCGCAGTTGTTAAACCAGGTAGAATTTTATTCGAAGTTGCTGGCGTTTCTGAAGAAGTTGCGCGTGAAGCACTACGTTTAGCAAGTCACAAACTTCCAGTAAAAACTAAGTTTGTAAAACGTGAGGAATTGGGTGGTGAAACAAATGAAAGCTAAGGAAATTAGAGACTTAACCACTTCAGAAATCGAAGAACAAATCAAATCTTCAAAAGAAGAGCTTTTTAACCTACGCTTTCAGTTAGCTACAGGTCAATTAGAAGAAACTGCACGTATTCGTACAGTAAGAAAAACGATTGCACGTCTAAAAACTGTTGCTCGTGAAAGAGAAATTGAACAAAGTAAGGCTAATCAATAATTAAGTAAGAGGAGGTTACAAAAGTGAGCGAAAGAAACGATCGTAAAGTTTATGTAGGTAAAGTTGTTTCAGACAAAATGGACAAGACTATTACAGTACTTGTTGAAACTTACAAAACACACAAATTATACGGTAAACGAGTAAAATACTCTAAAAAATACAAAACTCATGATGAAAACAATTCAGCTAAATTAGGAGACATTGTTAAAATTCAAGAAACTCGTCCTTTATCAGCAACAAAACGTTTTCGTTTAGTAGAGATTGTTGAAGAGTCAGTAATTATTTAATACAAGTTTAGAGATAAGGGAGGTTTAACTAATGATCCAACAAGAAACACGCTTGAAAGTAGCAGACAACTCTGGTGCTCGTGAAGTTCTTACAATCAAAGTATTAGGTGGATCTGGTCGTAAAACAGCAAACATCGGCGATGTTATCGTATGTACTGTTAAAAATGCAACACCAGGTGGCGTTGTTAAAAAAGGTGACGTTGTCAAAGCTGTAATCGTACGTACTAAGTCAGGTGTTCGTCGTAATGACGGTTCATACATCAAATTTGATGAAAATGCATGTGTTATCATCCGTGATGACAAAGGCCCACGTGGTACTCGTATCTTCGGACCTGTTGCTCGTGAATTACGTGAAGGTAACTTCATGAAAATCGTATCATTAGCACCAGAAGTACTTTAATTAATAACAACCAATACAAATAAGGAGGTGCCCACATGCATATCAAAAAAGGTGACAACGTTAAAGTTATCGCAGGTAAAGACAAAGGTAAAGAAGGTAAAGTAATTGCTACTCTACCTAAAAAAGACCGTGTCGTTGTGGAAGGTGTTAACATTATGAAAAAACACCAAAAACCAACTCAATTAAATCCTGAAGGTGGAATCTTAGAAACAGAGGCAGCAATCCATGTTTCTAATGTACAATTATTGGACCCTAAAACAAACGAACCAACTCGTGTAGGTTACAAATTTGTTGATGGTAAAAAAGTTCGTATCGCTAAAAAATCTGGCGAAGAAATTAAATCTAATAATTAATAACAAGTTGAAAGGAGGATCCCACTTTGAACCGTTTAAAAGAAAAGTTTAACACTGAAGTTACTGAAAACTTAATGAAAAAATTCAATTATAGTTCAGTAATGGAAGTACCAAAAATAGATAAAATCGTTGTGAACATGGGTGTAGGTGACGCAGTACAAAATTCTAAAGTATTAGACAATGCTGTTGAAGAATTAGAATTGATCACTGGTCAAAAACCATTAGTAACTAAAGCTAAAAAATCAATCGCGACTTTCCGTTTACGTGAAGGTATGCCAATCGGTGCGAAAGTAACACTTCGCGGTGAAAGAATGTATGAATTCTTAGACAAATTAATTTCAGTATCATTACCACGTGTACGTGACTTCCAAGGTGTTTCTAAAAAAGCATTTGACGGACGCGGTAACTACACTTTAGGTGTTAAAGAACAATTAATTTTCCCAGAAATCGACTATGATAAAGTAAGTAAAGTTAGAGGAATGGATATTGTTATCGTAACGACTGCTAACACTGATGAAGAAGCTCGTGAATTGTTAGCTAACTTCGGTATGCCATTCCGTAAATAATTATTTAAAGGAGGCTAATTAAGTGGCTAAAACTTCAATGGTTGCTAAGCAACAAAAAAAACAAAAATATGCAGTTCGTGAATACACTCGTTGTGAACGTTGTGGCCGTCCACATTCTGTATATCGTAAATTTAAATTATGCCGTATTTGTTTCCGTGAATTAGCTTACAAAGGCCAAATCCCTGGCGTTCGTAAAGCTAGCTGGTAATAAAAAAGAGTCTGAAAGGAGGCAACAATCAATGACAATGACAGATCCAATCGCAGATATGCTTACTCGTGTAAGAAACGCAAACATGGTGCGTCACGAGAAGTTAGAATTACCTGCATCAAATATTAAAAAAGAAATTGCTGAAATCTTAAAGAGTGAAGGTTTCATTAAAAATGTTGAATACGTAGAAGATGATAAACAAGGTGTACTTCGTTTATTCTTAAAATATGGTCAAAACGATGAGCGTGTTATCACAGGATTAAAACGTATTTCAAAACCAGGTTTACGTGTTTATGCAAAAGCTAGCGAAATGCCTAAAGTATTAAATGGTTTAGGTATTGCATTAGTATCAACTTCTGAAGGTGTAATCACTGACAAAGAAGCAAGAAAACGTAATGTTGGTGGAGAAATTATCGCATACGTTTGGTAATAAAAAATAAGGAGGTGCCATAACATGAGTCGTGTTGGTAAGAAAATTATTGACATCCCTAGTGACGTAACAGTAACTTTTGATGGAAATCATGTAACTGTTAAAGGTCCTAAAGGTGAATTATCAAGAACTTTAAATGAAAGAATGACATTCAAACAAGAAGAAAACACAATTGAAGTTGTAAGACCATCTGATTCTAAAGAAGATAGAACAAACCATGGTACAACTCGTGCTTTATTAAACAATATGGTACAAGGTGTTTCTCAAGGATACGTAAAAGTACTTGAACTTGTTGGTGTAGGTTACCGTGCTCAAATGCAAGGTAAAGACTTAATCCTTAACGTTGGTTATTCTCACCCAGTAGAAATTAAAGCTGAAGAAAACATTACTTTCTCAGTTGAGAAAAACACAGTCGTTAAAGTTGAAGGTATTTCAAAAGAACAAGTTGGAGCATTAGCATCTAACATCCGTTCAGTAAGACCTCCAGAACCTTACAAAGGTAAAGGTATTCGTTACCAAGGTGAATACGTTCGCCGTAAAGAAGGTAAAACTGGTAAATAATAGATAAACTCTAAAGAAAGGAGTATTGAAATGATCAGTAAAATTGATAAAAATAAAGTGCGTTTAAAAAGACATGCTCGTGTTCGTACTAACTTATCAGGTACAGCTGAAAAGCCACGTTTAAACGTATATCGTTCAAACAAGCATATCTACGCTCAAATTATTGATGATAATAAAGGCGTAACATTAGCTCAAGCTTCTTCAAAAGACAGCGACATTGCTACTACAGCAACTAAAGTTGAATTAGCAACTAAAGTCGGTGAAGCAATTGCTAAAAAAGCTGCTGACAAAGGCATTAAAGAAATCGTATTTGACCGTGGAGGATATTTATATCACGGACGTGTTAAAGCATTAGCTGAAGCAGCAAGAGAAAGCGGATTAGAATTTTAATTTAAAGGAGGGACAAATACATGGCTCGTAGAGAAGAAGAGACGAAAGAATTTGAAGAACGCGTTGTTACAATCAACCGTGTAGCAAAAGTTGTAAAAGGTGGTCGTCGTTTCCGTTTCACTGCATTAGTTGTAGTTGGAGACAAAAATGGTCGTGTAGGTTTCGGTACTGGTAAAGCTCAAGAGGTACCAGAAGCAATCAAAAAAGCTGTTGAAGCAGCTAAAAAAGATTTAGTAGTTGTTCCACGTGTTGAAGGTACAACTCCACACACAATTACTGGCCGTTACGGTTCAGGAAGCGTATTTATGAAACCGGCTGCACCTGGTACAGGAGTTATCGCTGGTGGTCCTGTTCGTGCCGTACTTGAATTAGCAGGTATCACTGATATCTTAAGTAAATCATTAGGATCAAACACACCAATCAACATGGTTCGTGCTACAATCGATGGTTTACAAAACCTTAAAAATGCTGAAGATGTTGCGAAATTACGTGGCAAAACAGTAGAAGAATTATACAATTAAGGAGGGAAAACTAGTTATGGCTAAATTACAAATTACCCTCACTCGTAGTGTTATTGGTCGTCCTGAAACACAACGTAAAACTGTTGAAGCTTTAGGTCTTAAAAAGACTAACAGTTCAGTAGTTGTTGAAGATAACCCTGCTATTCGTGGGCAAATCAACAAAGTTAAGCACTTAGTAACAGTAGAAGAAAAATAATCAAGGAGGTGCCGAAATGAAATTACATGAGTTAAAACCGGCAGAAGGTTCACGTAAAGAACGCAATCGTGTTGGACGTGGTGTTGCGACAGGTAACGGTAAAACAAGTGGTCGCGGACACAAAGGTCAAAAAGCTCGTTCAGGCGGTGGTGTAAGACCAGGATTTGAAGGTGGTCAATTACCATTATTCCGTCGTTTACCAAAACGTGGTTTTACTAACATAAATCGTAAAGAATATGCTATTGTTAACTTAGACCAACTTAATAAATTTGAAGATGGTACTGAAGTAACTCCAGCTTTATTAGTAGAATCTGGTGTTGTTAAGAATGAAAAATCTGGTATCAAAATACTAGGTAATGGTTCACTTGATAAGAAATTGACAGTGAAAGCTCATAAATTCTCAGCTTCAGCAGCAGAAGCTATTGATGCTAAAGGTGGAGCACACGAGGTGATCTAATGATTCAAACCCTTGTGAACTTCTTTAGAACAAAAGAGGTTCGTAACAAGATTTTCTTCACACTAGCAATGTTAGTAATTTTTAAAATAGGGACTTATATACCAGCTCCAGGAGTAAATCCTGCAGCTTTTGATAATCCCCAAGGTTCTCAAGGTGCCACTGAGTTATTAAATACTTTTGGTGGCGGAGCCTTGAAACGATTTTCTATTTTTGCAATGGGTATTGTACCCTACATCACTGCATCAATCGTAATGCAATTATTACAAATGGATATTGTCCCTAAATTCTCAGAATGGGCAAAACAAGGTGAAGTAGGTAGAAGAAAGTTAAATAACGTTACTCGTTATTTAGCAATTTCTTTAGCATTTATCCAATCTATAGGTATGGCATTCCAATTTAATAATTATCTCAAAGGTGCGCTGATTATCAATCAGTCAATTATGAGTTATTTATTAATAGCACTAGTTTTGACAGCAGGAACTGCTTTCTTAATATGGCTTGGTGATCAAATCACTCAGTTCGGTGTTGGTAATGGTATTTCTATTATCATATTTGCGGGTATTTTATCAACGTTGCCAGCCAGTCTAATTCAATTTGGACAAACTGCGTTCGTTGGGCAAGAAGATACATCATTAGCATGGTTGAAAGTATTAGGACTTTTAGTGTCACTGATACTATTAACTGTAGGTGCTATTTATGTACTTGAAGCCGTTCGTAAAATTCCGATTCAATATGCTAAGAAACAAACTGCTCAAAGATTAGGTTCACAGGCAACTTATCTACCTTTAAAAGTGAACTCAGCCGGTGTTATTCCTGTAATCTTTGCAATGGCGTTCTTCTTACTGCCTAGAACATTAACGTTGTTCTATCCAGATAAAGAATGGGCACAAAACATTGCGAATGCTGCAAATCCTTCAAGTAATGTTGGTATGGTTGTATATATTGTACTAATTATACTATTCACATACTTCTATGCATTTGTACAAGTTAATCCGGAAAAAATGGCTGATAACCTTAAGAAACAAGGTAGCTATGTTCCAGGCATTAGACCTGGTGAACAAACCAAAAAATATATTACTAAAGTTTTATATCGTTTAACTTTTGTAGGTTCTATCTTCTTAGCCGTTATTTCAATTCTACCGATATTAGCAACTAAGTTTATGGGATTACCACAATCAATTCAGATTGGTGGTACAAGTTTACTTATCGTTATTGGTGTAGCGATTGAAACAATGAAATCTTTAGAAGCTCAAGTATCTCAAAAAGAATATAAAGGCTTTGGTGGTAGATAATTTTAGGAGGGCACTTATGAATATCATTTTGATGGGTTTACCTGGCGCAGGTAAAGGAACTCAAGCAAGTGAAATTGTCAAGAAATTCCCAATACCCCACATTTCAACTGGTGACATGTTCAGAAAAGCTATAAAAGAAGAAACTG
Source organism: Staphylococcus sp. EG-SA-17 (assembly GCF_017151845.1). Taxonomy (NCBI): domain Bacteria; kingdom Bacillati; phylum Bacillota; class Bacilli; order Caryophanales; family Staphylococcaceae; genus Staphylococcus; species Staphylococcus sp. EG-SA-17. The sequence continues at coordinate 59,467 of NZ_JACVZO010000003.1, read as the reverse complement.
AATTAGGTAAAGAAGCTAAGTCTTATATGGACCGTGGCGAATTAGTTCCTGATGAAGTGACTGTAGGTATCGTTAAGGAAAGAATTTCTGAAGACGATGCAAAAAAAGGCTTTTTATTAGATGGCTTCCCAAGAACAATCGAGCAAGCTGAGGCATTAAATAATATTATGTCTGAGCTTGACAGAAACATTGATGCTGTCATCAATATCGAAGTTCCGGAAGAAGAATTAATGAACCGTCTTACAGGTCGTCGAATCTGTGAGTCATGTGGTACAACGTATCATCTTGTATTTAATCCTCCGAAGGTCGAAGGTATTTGTGATATCGATGGTGGTAAATTGTATCAACGAGAAGATGATAATCCTGAAACGGTAGCTAATCGTTTGAGTGTTAATATTAAACAATCTAAGCCTATTTTAGATTTCTATGATCAAAAAGGTGTATTGAAAAATATTGATGGTTCAAAAGATATTAGCGACGTTACCAAAGATGTCATTGATATTTTAGATCATTTGTAATAGATCAACTTTTAGCGGTCTATTTTAAGTGAGGCATGATTTAATCATATTAGATAGATGAGAGTGGCAATTAACGATAATTAATTCCCGTAATTTTTGTTTAACTTATAAAATTAATCACTGATAGATTCGTAACAATAAAGTTGTCTATTGACGATTACCTTACTATTGCAAAAAGGGGGAAGTTAATCAATGGCTAAACAAGATGTAATTGAATTAGAAGGTACTGTATTAGATACTTTACCGAACGCAATGTTTAAAGTAGAATTAGAAAATGGTCATGAGATTTTAGCTCACGTAAGTGGTAAAATCAGAATGAATTACATTCGTATTCTACCTGGCGACAAAGTAACTGTTGAGATGTCTCCGTACGATTTAACACGCGGAAGAATTACTTATCGTTATAAATAATCGTCACTCCATAATATAGGGAGGTATAAAAATGAAAGTAAGACCATCAGTAAAACCTATTTGCGAAAAATGTAAAGTCATTAAACGTAAAGGTAAAGTAATGGTAATTTGTGAAAATCCAAAACACAAACAAAGACAAGGTTAATAAAAGAGAGGTGTAAATTAATATGGCACGTATTGCAGGAGTAGATATTCCACGTGAAAAACGCGTAGTTATCTCATTAACTTATATATACGGTATCGGTACGTCAACTGCTCAAAAAATTCTTGAAGAAGCTAACGTATCAGCTGATACTCGTGTGAAAGATTTAACTGATGACGAATTAGGTCGCATCCGTGAAGTTGTAGACGGTTATAAAGTCGAAGGTGACTTACGTCGTGAAACTAACTTAAATATCAAACGTTTAATGGAAATTTCATCATACCGTGGTATCCGTCACCGTCGTGGTTTACCAGTTCGTGGTCAAAAAACGAAAAACAACGCGCGTACTCGTAAAGGACCAGTTAAAACGGTAGCTAACAAGAAAAAATAATAGGTAAAGGAGGCAAATTTTAAATGGCACGTAAACAAGTATCTCGTAAACGTAGAGTGAAAAAGAATATTGAAAATGGTGTAGCACACATCCGTTCAACATTCAACAACACTATTGTAACTATCACTGATGAGTTCGGTAATGCTTTATCATGGTCATCAGCTGGTGCATTAGGATTCAAAGGATCTAAAAAATCAACACCATTTGCAGCACAAATGGCTTCTGAAACTGCATCTAAATCAGCTATGGAGCATGGTTTAAAAACAGTTGAAGTAACAGTTAAAGGACCTGGTCCAGGTCGCGAATCAGCTATTCGTGCATTACAATCTGCAGGTTTAGAAGTAACTGCGATCAGAGACGTTACTCCAGTACCTCATAACGGTTGTCGTCCACCAAAACGTCGTCGTGTATAATTTATGATGGTATTGTTACAGGTCACTGAGCAAACATTTTAAATTAAGTCGACGTATATAAGGAGGATATTTAAATGATAGAAATCGAAAAACCTAGAATTGAGACAATTGAAATTAGTGAAGATGCTAAATTCGGTAAGTTCGTTGTTGAACCACTAGAACGTGGCTACGGTACTACACTAGGAAACTCCTTACGTCGTATCCTACTATCTTCATTACCAGGTGCAGCCGTTAAGTATATTGAAATTGAGGGAGTTTTACATGAATTCTCAGCAGTAGACAATGTAGTTGAAGATGTTTCTACAATTATTATGAACATTAAACAATTAGCATTGAAAATTTACTCTGAAGAAGATAAAACTTTAGAAATTGATGTACGTGATGAAGGCGAAGTAACAGCAAGCGACATTACACATGACAGTGATGTTGAAATTTTAAACCCAGAGCTTAAAATTGCAACAGTATCTAAAGGTGGTCACTTAAAAATTCGTCTAGTTGCTAACAAGGGTAGAGGTTACGCATTAGCAGAACAAAATAATACTAGTGATTTACCAATTGGTGTAATCCCTGTTGATTCATTGTATTCACCTGTTGAACGTGTGAACTATACTGTTGAAAATACACGTGTAGGTCAAAGCAGTGATTTTGATAAATTAACATTGGATGTTTGGACTAATGGTTCAATCACACCACAAGAATCAGTTTCATTAGCAGCAAAAATAATGACTGAACACTTGAATATCTTCGTTGGTCTTACTGATGAAGCGCAAAACGCTGAAATCATGATTGAAAAAGAAGAAGATCAAAAAGAAAAAGTATTAGAAATGTCTATTGAAGAATTAGACTTATCTGTACGTTCATATAACTGCTTAAAACGCGCAGGAATCAATTCTGTTCAAGAGTTAGCTGACAAATCTGAAGCTGACATGATGAAAGTGCGTAATTTAGGTCGTAAATCTTTAGAAGAAGTTAAATACAAATTAGAAGATTTAGGATTAGGATTAAGAAAAGAAGATTGATAAAGGAGGTTAACTCATGGGTTACAGAAAATTAGGTCGTACTTCTGATCAACGTAAAGCTATGTTACGTGACTTAGCTACATCACTTATTATTAGTGAACGTATTGAAACTACAGAAGCTCGTGCAAAAGAAGTTCGCAGTGTTGTTGAGAAATTAATCACTTTAGGTAAAAAAGGAGATTTAGCTTCTCGTCGTAATGCAGCTAAAACTTTACGTAATGTTGAAATCTTAAACGAAGATGAAACTACACAAACTGCACTTCAAAAATTATTTGGTGAAATCGCAGAGCGTTACACAGAACGTCAAGGTGGTTACACTCGTATCCTTAAACAAGGCCCTCGTCGCGGTGACGGTGCTGAATCAGTAATTATCGAATTAGTATAAGAATTTATATAAATACACTAACTACTTTTATATAAAGCAAATGAGTGCAACGATAATGTTTGCCACATACAAATATTGTCTAGCTCAGAGTACCCCATCAACTAAATAAAGATTTAAAGCGTGAACTCAACAAACTTATGATGGGGTGCGCGCTTTTTTATTGTATAAGCTATCGGACTTTTGAACAGAAATGTTTACAAGTCCGATTTCTTTATATCTACTTTTTTGAGTGTGAATCTAAAAATATGATCAAGCTAGTTTGATCAATTTCTCTAGAACTGAATGAAGTGAAAGTACTATCGTTGAATCAAACGCGGCCAACCCTATGTTAGTAAATCATTTATTTTATTAACGTTTATTCATAATTGTTAGAGAGGAATAAATGTCCTTATCATTAGTTGTTAAACAACCCTTTAATGATTAGAAATGAGTCAGAAAATACTAGTAATATATAGCAAACCCAGTCAATGTCATATACAGCGATTTATAAATATTGTAAAATATGATAGATACACGAATCGTAAAGGAGAGAGACAAGTGGAGGATAAGAATTCAGTTATTGTATTTAAAAATGTTTCATTTCAATATCAAAGTGATGCATCCTTCACATTGAAAGATGTTTCTTTTAATATACCTAAAGGTCAGTGGACATCTATTGTTGGTCATAACGGTTCTGGAAAATCTACAATTGCCAAGTTAATGATTGGCATAGAGAAAGTTAAATCTGGAGAAATTTTTTATAATAATCAAGCTATAACAGATGATAATTTTGAAAAGTTAAGAAAAGACATAGGAATTGTATTTCAGAATCCGGATAATCAATTTGTTGGTTCAATTGTAAAATACGATGTGGCATTTGGACTCGAAAATCATGCGGTTCCACATGACGAAATGCATAGAAGAGTCAGCGAAGCACTTAAACAAGTTGATATGTTAGAACGTGCAGATTATGAACCTAATGCATTATCTGGGGGCCAGAAGCAGCGTGTGGCTATAGCAAGTGTATTAGCACTTAACCCCTCTGTCATTATATTAGATGAGGCGACTTCTATGTTAGATCCTGATGCACGTCAAAATTTATTGGATTTAGTGAGAAAAGTTAAATCAGAACATAATATTACAATCATTTCTATTACGCATGATTTATCTGAGGCGATGGAAGCAGATCATGTTATCGTTATGAATAAAGGGACTGTATATAAAGAAGGTACAGCGATTGAAATTTTCGACCATGCAGAAGAGTTAACAACAATAGGTTTAGATTTGCCATTCCCAATCAAAATAAATCAAATGCTGGGATACCAAACATCATTCTTAACTTATGAAGGGCTGGTGGATCAACTATGACTATACGCTTTGACAATGTAAGTTATACCTATCAAAAAGGGACACCATACCAGCATCAAGCTATTCATGATGTTAATACAGAATTTGAACAAGGTAAATATTACGCCATCGTTGGACAAACGGGTAGTGGTAAATCAACATTGATACAAAATATTAATGCACTGTTAAAGCCAACTACTGGGACAGTTACAGTTGATGACATTACTATTACACATAAGACCAAAGATAAATATATTAGACCTGTAAGAAAAAGAATTGGAATGGTATTTCAATTTCCCGAATCTCAATTATTTGAGGACACAGTAGAGCGTGAAATGATATTTGGACCTAAAAACTTTAAAATGAATTTAGATGAAGCCAAAAACTATGCCCATCGTCTGTTGATGGATTTAGGTTTTTCAAGAGATGTAATGTCACAATCACCATTTCAAATGTCAGGTGGACAAATGCGTAAAATAGCGATTGTATCGATATTGGCAATGAATCCTGATATTATCGTGGTTGATGAACCCACAGCAGGACTTGATCCACAAAGTAAACGACAAGTAATGCGATTACTAAAGTCACTACAAACAGATGAAAATAAGGCAATTATCCTAATTTCACATGATATGAATGAAGTCGCGCGTTATGCAGATGAAGTCATCGTTATGAAAGAAGGTAGTATAGTGTCGCAAACATCACCAAAAGAGCTCTTCAAAGATAAAGAAAAATTGGCGGATTGGCATATTGGTTTGCCAGAAATTGTTCAGTTACAATATGACTTTGAACAAAAACATCAAACAAAATTAAAAGATATTGCCTTAACTGAAGAAGCATTTGTAAGCTTGTATAAGGAGTGGCAACATGAAAAATAAATTGATTATAGGGCGATATTTACCAATTAATTCTTTTGTTCATCATCTTGATCCAAGAGCAAAGTTAATGTTTGTTTTTCTTTTTATTATATTAATATTTTTCTGTCATTCACCATTAACATATCTTTGGGTGTTTGCACTTATATTATTCTTTATGAGATTAGCAAAAATTCAATTATGGTTCCTAATCAAAGGTTTAACGCCAATATTTTTCTTTTTAATCTTCACATTAATGATGCATATATTTTTAACTAAAGGTGGATATGTATTAGTTGAATGGCATGGCATCACGATTGAAACTAATGGTATTTTAGAAGGGCTATATATATCACTGCGTTTAATTGGTATTGTGATGATTGCAACAATTATGACACTATCTACAAGTCCAATTGATTTAACAGATGCGTTTGAAAGATTACTTGCACCACTAAAGATGTTTAAATTACCAGTTCATCAATTAAGTATGATAATGTCCATTGCGTTACGATTCATCCCGACGTTAATGGATGAGTTAGATAAAATCATTTTGGCGCAAAAGTCGCGTGGCTCTGAAATAAGTTCAGGGAACATTGCAACACGTATTAAATCATTTATTCCATTACTAGTGCCACTATTCATCTCAGCTTTCCAACGTGCAGAAGAATTAGCGGTTGCAATGGAAGTTAGGGGTTATGATGCCAATGTTCAAAGAACGAGCTACAGACAGCTTAAATGGCAATTGAGAGATACATTATCTTTAATCATGATTATCCCATTTGCAATTATTTTATTCGTATTAAAATATTCAGGAGTGTAAATTCATGCGTATATTAGTAGAAATTGCGTATCAAGGAAATAATTTTCTAGGTTTTCAAATTCAACAAAATGGTCGAACGGTACAGCAACAATTTGAAAAGCTATTACAACGCATGCATAAAAGACATGTGAGAATCCATCCTTCAAGTAGGACTGATAGAGGTGTACATGCGATACAGCAATACTTTCATTTCGACACAGAGCTGAATATACCTATGTCACAATGGCAATATGCAATGAACCGAACGTTACCTGATGATATTTATGTCAACAATGTAGTTACAGTCGATGACGATTTTCATTGTCGTTACGATTGTGTTGGTAAACGCTATCGATATAAAGTATATCAAGCACAACACCGCGATCCATTTCAAAGTGGTTTGAAAACATTCATTCCTGAAACGTTGGATTTAGATAAAATGAACAGAGCGGCACAACAATTCATAGGTACACATGATTTTACGGGTTTTTGTTCGCAAAAAACTGAAGTAGAAAGCAAAGTTAGAACATTATACCAAAGTGAAATTGTGAAAACCGATGATGGCTTTGATTATATTGTCACTGGATCTGGATTTTTATATAACATGGTGCGTGTCTTAGTTGCATTTTTAATAGAAGTCGGAAAAGGGCGTCACGAAGTATCTGATGTACCAAAACTTCTTGAATCAAAGAATCGTAAGAATGTACCTTTTACTGCACCGGCTGAAGGATTATATTTAGAGAAAATTTATTTAGATGAAAATGAGTTATTAAAAGACTTTGGTAACGATATCAAAATACATCGTAAAAAATCATTACAAAATGACTGATTGCCATTGACAAAAAGCTTGTGAAATTATAAGATTATTAACGGTATTGTTTTATATCCACCCCACGATAAGCCCCGGAAACTTATTGTGTTACAAGATATATAAGCAGAAACGAACAACAGTTAACAAAATAAATGAAATTAAACGTTTTAAAAATGAAACAAATGAAATCATCTATTAGGTTATGAAACTGTTTATAGCTTGAATAGAAGCATTTATTTTTTAGGAGGACAATTATTATGCGTCAAACATTTATGGCAAATGAATCAAACATTGAGCGCAAATGGTATGTTATCGATGCTGAAGGCCAAACATTAGGTCGTTTATCATCAGAAGTAGCATCTATCTTACGCGGTAAAAATAAAGCAACTTACACACCACACGTTGATACTGGTGATTATGTAATCGTTATTAATGCATCAAAAATCGAATTTACTGGTAACAAAGAAACTGACAAAGTTTACTACCGTCACTCAAATCACCCAGGTGGTATCAAATCAATCACTGCTGGTGAATTAAGAAGAACTAATCCAGAACGTTTAATTGAAAACTCAATTAAAGGTATGTTACCAAGCACTCGTTTAGGCGAAAAACAAGGTAAAAAATTATTTGTATATGGTGGCGCTGAACATCCACACGCTGCACAACAACCAGAAAACTACGAATTACGTGGTTAATTAGAAGGAGGAAATGACTTTGGCACAAGTTGAATATAGAGGCACAGGCCGTCGTAAAAACTCAGTAGCACGTGTACGTTTAGTACCAGGTGAAGGTAACATCACAGTTAATAACCGTGACGTACGCGAATACTTACCATTCGAATCATTAATTTTAGACTTAAACCAACCATTTGATGTAACTGAAACTAAAGGTAACTATGATGTTTTAGTTAACGTTCATGGTGGTGGTTTCACTGGACAAGCTCAAGCTATCCGTCACGGAATCGCTCGTGCATTATTAGAAGCAGATCCTGAATACAGAGGTTCTTTAAAACGCGCTGGATTACTTACTCGTGACCCACGTATGAAAGAACGTAAAAAACCAGGTCTTAAAGCAGCTCGTCGTTCACCTCAATTCTCAAAACGTTAAGCTGCAACTGTTGCGAACTTGTTCGTTTACAGATGGAGTTCGCAAATTGCGTCAGCAATTTGTGTTCAACTGAAGAAACGTTTACAACACTCTTTGGATTATTCCAAAGAGTGTTTTTTGTATTTTTATAGAGTCATTTAGACACCATTTAGTTACCCCTAGGGAACTAATTTGTTTCAATTCTGCTTAAAATTCAATGATATGAAACTTTAGGAAACCATATGAAATGACCTTGTTTTTCTTTGGGATTCGTACGACAAGTAGATAGAGGTTGTAATGATATTCGATAGATATCGTATTGAATGTTTGCAAACTGAGGTTGAAGGACAGCTTTCGAGTAAAAAGGAAAATTTTCGAGTAACTCAAAAGAAAAATATAAAAAAATCATGAGAAACCAATGATATCAAGCGTTTTGTGAGCTTTCGAGTAAAGAGGATAATTTTCGAGTAACTCAAAAGAAAATACTAAAAAATCATGGGAAATCATTGATATCAAGGGTTTTGTGAGCTTTCGAGTAAAGAGGCGGATTTTCGAGTAGTATTATTTAATAAGAATTACAGGTTAAATAAAATACCTACTAATCAGAAGGTGACAGAGATTGTAGAATTTCTATCAGATGGAAAGTTAGCAAGTAGGCTAGAAATTCAAGAAACAATGGGACTTCAAAAAAGTTATACATCTGAGTTAATTGCTGAACTGAAGAAGTTAGAGATTATCGGATCTGAAGGTAGAGGTCCGGGAACTAGATATTATTTAATTAGAGACTAATAAATTCATCAAGTGATAACCGGACGATAACCTATTGATATACATAAAAACATTGATAAATCAATATATTTACGACCGGACGATAACCGGACGATACGAGAGTATATACCACCGGACAGCAGTTTATTTAGTTACCCTTTAGTTACCCCGGAGTGATATTTGGTGCAATACTATGCAATCGAAAAAATCAGAAATCCTATAATATCATGCCTTAAGACAATATATGCAACTATACGAAACCCTAAAGTAAATCAGGTCTTAAAGCAGCTCGTCGTTCACCTCAATTCTCAAAACGTTAATTGTCGGACGATATATACACAAAACACCTCGATGTTATGTCGAGGTGTTTTTTTGCGTTTGTGTGGGGAATATGAAAAGTATGTAGTATAAATGAACGTTCCTTTATTTAATGTCTCAGGAATAGAATAAATTCAACTATGAATTATTGATTTACACGTATAATTTGTACATGCTTACACAATCAAAAGTGTACATTATTAAATTGTCATTTAGCTTGCGGAGGACGGACGATAACCGGTCGATAATGTTCTAATCATAGTGGTTCAAGGGAAAGGGCTATCGGATGAAAACCGGACGATAACTCAAGAACCATGATTTAAGAGTGTTATCAAAATAAGGAGTGACTTAATTGAAAGATTCTATATTTTGGAAGAAAGCTTTTATTCCTGTTTATTTTATTGTTGCGATGCTGGTGTTTCTACTTTTTAGGTTTTATATTAAAACAGACAACTTTTCTATGTATTTAATGATTATCTTCTTAATTTGTTTAGGAACTGCATCTATCATTTATAACTATAAAAACAATCGATAAATATAAGTATGAAATGAATAAGTCACAATTAGATCTAAGTCTTGCTGTGGCTTTTTTTATCGAAATGACAATTTCATGTTGCTATAAAACAGCATTTTCAAACCGTCATAAAACAACATTTTCAGCCCGTCATAAAACAACATTTTCAGCCCGCCATAAAACGACAATTTCAAACCGCCATTGACTAAACACCTCATTCCCAAATATGCTAACAATCCTCCACATCAATCAATCCGACATTCTTCATTATCACACTGCACAAAATCTACTCATGCATTTTTGGAATACTTAGTATTACAAATAACGATTTTTATTCATCTTACAAAGGATATATAATGTACTGAAGGCAATTTTTATGTATTACAAATCTAATCGTACATGTAAAATTTTGAAAAACATCATTAATTTTGCGTAACTATCATTAGATTACAAATCACAATGCAATTACATGTAATACACATCTACACATCACATTTGAAGGGAAATGAATATAAATGACTGATAAAAAGTACACTGCAGCCGATATGGTTATTGATACTTTAAAAAATAATGGGGTAGAATATGTTTTTGGTATTCCGGGTGCAAAGATAGACTATCTATTTAATGCTTTAATTGATGATGGTCCTGAACTTATTGTCACGCGTCATGAACAAAATGCCGCAATGATGGCGCAAGGTATTGGAAGATTAACAGGCAAACCTGGTGTAGTACTTGTTACAAGTGGCCCTGGTGTAAGTAATTTAACGACTGGACTATTAACAGCTACATCTGAAGGGGATCCTGTATTAGCGTTAGGTGGCCAAGTGAAACGTAATGATTTATTACGATTAACGCATCAAAGTATTGATAATGCTGCGCTATTAAAATATTCATCAAAATACAGTGAAGAAGTACAAGATCCTGAATCATTATCAGAAGTTATGACAAATGCAATTCGAATTGCTACTTCAGGAAAAAATGGCGCAAGTTTTATTAGTATTCCGCAAGACGTTATTTCTTCACCAGCTGAATCTAAAGCGATATCACTTTGCCAAAAACCAAATTTAGGAGTACCGAGTGAACAAGATATTAATGATGTCATTGAAGCGATTAAAAATGCATCATTTCCTGTTTTATTAGCTGGTATGAGAAGTTCAAGTGCAGACGAAACAAATGCCATTCGCAAATTAGTTGAGCGCACGAATTTACCAGTTGTAGAAACATTCCAAGGTGCAGGTTTAATTAGTCGTGAATTAGAAAATCATTTCTTTGGGCGAGTGGGTTTATTCCGTAATCAAGTTGGTGATGAATTATTACGTAAAAGTGATTTAGTTGTTACAATCGGTTATGATCCTATAGAATATGAGGCTAGTAACTGGAATAAAGAATTAGATACGCAAATAATCAATATTGACGAAGTTCAAGCTGAAATTACTAATTATATGCAACCGAAAAAAGAGTTGATTGGTAATATTGCTAAAACGATTGAAATGATTTCTGACAAAGTAGATGAACCATTTATAAATCAACAACATTTAGATGAATTAGAACAGTTAAGAGCGCATATTGATCAAGAAACTGGTATTAAAGCGACACATGAAGAAGGCATCTTACACCCAGTTGAAATTATAGAATCTATGCAAAAGGTATTAACTGATGAAACAACAGTGACAGTTGATGTTGGTAGTCACTATATTTGGATGGCACGTAATTTCAGAAGTTACAATCCAAGACATTTATTATTTAGTAACGGTATGCAAACACTTGGTGTAGCATTACCGTGGGCAATTTCAGCTGCACTTGTACGCCCTAATACGCAAGTTGTATCCGTTGCTGGCGATGGAGGCTTTTTATTTTCATCACAAGATTTAGAAACGGCCGTACGTAAAAATCTAAACATTATTCAACTTATTTGGAACGATGGAAAATATAACATGGTTGAATTCCAAGAAGAAATGAAATATAAACGTTCATCAGGTGTCGACTTCGGTCCTGTAGATTTCGTAAAATATGCTGAATCATTTGGCGCAAAAGGTTTACGAGTTACTAATCAAGAAGAATTAGAAGCGGCAATTAAAGAGGGGTATGAAACAGATGGCCCAGTATTAATTGATATACCTGTAAATTACAAAGATAATATCAAACTTTCAACAAATATGTTACCTGACGTATTTAACTAAAATACAGATAAATGTTAATGAGGAGTGGGAAATTTTATGGCTAGTGTTTTATATCAACATGGTACATTAGGCACATTAATGGCAGGTTTATTAAAAGGAACTGCATCAATAAATGAATTATTGCAGCATGGTGATTTAGGTATCGCTACACTAACAGGTTCAAATGGTGAGGTCATCTTTTTAGATGGAAAAGCCTATCATGCAAATGAACACAAAGAATTTGTGGAATTAAAAGGTGATGAGTTAACACCATATGCAACTGTAACTAAATTCGTAGCAGATACAAGCTATGAAACGAAAGATAAATCTTCTGAAGCAGTTTTTGCAGAAATTAAGGAAAAGATGTTGAGTGAAAATTTATTTTCTGCAGTAAAAATTTCAGGCTTATTTAAAAAAATGCATGTACGTATGATGCCGGCTCAAGAGCCACCATATACACGTTTAATTGATTCAGCTAGAAGACAACCTGAACAAACTGAAACGTACGTCAAAGGTTCAGTTGTTGGTTTCTTTACACCAGAATTATTCCATGGTATTGGATCAGCAGGTTTCCATGTACACTTTGCCAATGATGATCGTAACTTTGGTGGGCATGTCTTAGACTTTGAAGTAGAAGATGTTAAAGTAGAAATCCAAAATATTGAAACATTTGAACAGCATTTTCCAATTCATGATGAAGATTTCACTAATGCAAATATTGACTATAAAGATATTTCAGATGAAATTAGAGAAGCTGAATAACATTAACTGTATAATGAATGCGTAAATGTATTATCAGTTTATGAAAATTGACTTCATAATGCGCGATTTAGAAATGGTAGTTTGTTAATATGATTAATCATGACTACAATAGAACAAATATATTTATGATTACGTCTATGTAATAAAATAAATCCCTTCACTATTAGCTGTAGTGAGGGGATTTATTTAGGTTTCAGATATTTGAGATTTGCTGTTATGTTTAGATTATAAATTGAGGAAGACAATAATATAGAATTTACTTTAGTATAGGCCAATCTATTGTCTGGAGAAGCAAACAACAATAATTTGCAAGTTCAATAACTAAAAAGACAAACGCCAATTTTTCAGCGCTTGCCCTATAAAACTATTTTCAAATTATTATTTAACTACAATTTGTATTTGTTTGATTGTACTTGGATCAATTGAATTTTTAGCATCGTCATTTTTCTTTAGATTCACTACTTTTTTATTACCATCATTCAAAGTAAGTGTATAAGTTGCTGTTTGTGCATTATTAATTTTTTCTGTTGTAACACCACGTTGAGAAGCTAATTCATTTTTTACTTTACTGTCAATTTCTTGATAAAGTACCTTTTTATTTTCTGGAAAAACAAAGTAAGTTCGATGTAATGCAGTAATACCATCTACTGAAATCGTGTAAGGAACAGTGTGATAACCATCCATTGTCATTTCTTTATAGCCGTTATTACTATCTGCAGATGCTTCGTGACTAGGTAATGCAGCTCCGACCGTTGATAATAATCCCAATGCTAAAGTGGCAGTAACAAATGATTTTAGTTTCATATCTCAATCTCCTTTTAAAATTGTGGTATATTACACTATTTATATAACACGTTTCATAAAGTTTAAAACATACTTTTTGATTTTTTTATATTTTTGATTTTTAGTAATAGTTTTTAACGAGGGATATGACCCGTGTATTTTGAAAAGTGGTAAGCAATGTTTTTAGTTTATAGGGATTCATTAGTTGTATATAATAAGCATGAAAAGCATATAGTCGATCTTATACTTTTAATTGAGACTTATAGTGTATTTAAGTTATAGATAAATTCATTAAAATATTATGGAGGAATGAGTATGTCAAAGCGTCTATTATTGTTTGATTTTGATGAAACATATTTTAAACATAATACAAATGAAGAAGATTTAAGTCATTTAAGAGAAATGGAAAAATTGTTGGAAAAACTAACTAATAATAATGAAGTGATCACTGCTGTATTGACAGGAAGTACATTTCAAAGTGTCATGGATAAAATGGATCAAGTTAATATGACGTTTAAACCATTACATATCTTTTCTGATTTGAGTTCTAAAATGTTCACTTGGAATAATGGCGAATATGTTGAATCAGAAACATATAAAAAGAAAGTCTTGAGCGAACCATTTTTATTTGAAGATATTGAGGATATATTACGTCATATTTCTGCGCAATATAATGTCGAATTTATTCCACAAAGAGCATTTGAAGGTAATGAAACACATTATAATTTTTATTTTCATTCAACAGGTAATCACAACAATGATAGGCGTATTCTAGAAGCACTTGTCAGATACGCAAATGACCAAAACTATACAGCGAGATTTAGTCGAAGCAATCCATTAGCTGGTGATCCTGAAAATGCGTATGATATTGACTTTACACCGTCAAATGCTGGAAAATTATATGCTACTCAATTTCTGATGAAGAAATATAATATACCCGTAAAATCAATATTAGGTTTTGGAGATAGCGGCAATGACGAAGCATATTTAAGCTATCTTGAACATGCCTATTTGATGTCGAATAGTAGAGATGAAGCATTAAAGCAGAAATTTAGATTAACAAAATATCCATATTATCAAGGGATAACACTGCATGTTAAAGAATTTGTTGAAGGTAAGTATGATTATTGATTGGTTGAGTGATATGTATACTTTTTAAGTGCAAATATTAATATTTAAAATTTGAGGAATGATTAGATAATATGGTGAATCGACTACACTTTAGTTTTAAAAAATTTATTTGTAAGTTGATTTGTCTAACTAAGTGTAGACGATTCATAGTTTAATCAATATATTTGAATACTTTGTAAATTAAATAAACATTTAATATTGATACTATTGAAGATATAGAGGGCTTTGATCTCTATTGGCTTTTTTCATCGATTAATTCAATCCATTTTTTGGATACTGCTTCGTAAGAAAAGTTTGTCTTTATTGTTGTTCTAGCATTTTCAGAAAACTGAGATATCAATGTTTCTTTTTTTAATACATGAATTATTTTTTTGCCAATTCATTAATATTATCCTTCTTTTTTGTTATTATTCCATTTATATTATTTTGGATTATAGATTTAGGACCATAATTAATAGGATATGAAATAACTGGAACACCGTAACTCATGGCCTCTAGTAAACTCATTGGGAGACCTTCATAATCTGATGTCAGTACACTTAGAGAGGTTTTTGTATAAAGAGCACGTATGTCAAATGCGTAATCATGGATGAACACATTATCTTGCAATTTAAGTTTTTTAATAAGTTTTGTGTAATTTTCTTTTTGCGTACCGGTACCGTATATGTGTAACTTAACATCCTTTACTTTTTTTCTTACAATATTTATAGCGGAAATGATATGTGTGATATTTTTCATAGCTACAAATCTTTGTAATACAATAATAGAATTTTTTTCTCGAATATTTTGTGTTAAATTTTCTTCAAAAGATATAGCATTAGGAATAACCTTTATATTATTGTAATCACCAAATTGTTTTATAATGTCATCTTTTTGTTCTTTAGTTAATACAACTAAAGTATCTAACTCTTTAAGGTTTAGTAACATGTTTCTGAACTCTGGTTTAATCTCAGCGCCATAGGAGTAAGGGGACATGAAATGATTCGTATGTATAGTAAATATTTTTTTGATATCATTATTCTGCATGTTCTCTACTTTATGATAAGTACCTATACCGTCTAGTATTAATACGTCGTTTGAAGTTAAGTTTTTATCCAACCAATATGAATGGAACGCTTTATTATTTTTAAAGTTTAATACTTCTTTGCTGTTTTTATCAAAATAAAATATATTGACTATATTTTCGTTATCCCCATACCAATATGATAAGTAACAAAAGCCGTCATTTGATAAATATTTAACTTCACTCATTTTATTTTTATCGTTGAAAGTTATTTCTTTTCGAAGTATTTTATTTTGAAAAACATGTCTTTTAAAGCGTTTTCGATTTTGAAAATAATCAATGTGTGATAATTGACCATTTATCCATTTTTTATACATTATGTAATGGTTATCTTTAAAGTATCTAGCATATTTTTTTTCTTCATATTCGTCTTTTTGAATATAAAAGCCTTCTTGATTTAAAAGATTTAATTTTTCAAATGTTTGCATATTTTTATTTTCGATTTCTGTATTTTCAACATCATACAGCATCTTCAATTCTTCGTATAAGTTAACAATTTTTACTTGTTTATGTAACCGTCCTGAATTTGTTAGCTTAGCTCTTAATGGATCATAGTTTTTGTCATCCAAAGTTAATAAGGCACATGAATAGCCTTTTTCAGCTAAAAGTTTAGATCTATTTAACATAACTGATGTTATACCACCTGCTTTTTCTGGTATTGAATACATTAACATATAAGTAGTCATAATTTCCTCCTATTTCTTGCACTTGATAATTAATTCTCCGTAATTATAGTAGTAATCTTCATCTACATATATTTTGGAGAACGTTTCTAAAGAACTGTAATTTTCTATTTCAGCAACTATAATATGATTTAATGCTAAATAAGGATTAGAGCCATTAAAAACAATTTTGGGCTTTAATATTTCATAATCCTTAAAAACCTCAGAAATTTTTTCGTTATTTTTTTGTACTTCAATCTTGTTTAACTTTAATATTAATTCATTGTTGTAATTATACTCATTTAATGTCATGTTGATAAATCCCTGTTTTCTCCATCATTAAAATTTTATTCGATGCCCATCTATTTATCTAAGTAAATAGATAATATCATTTTATTATTTATAGCATTTTAGGTTATGTACAATTATATTTTCTTATTTATTAGGTTGGTTGTCAATGTTGTTGGAACTTTTCAGCTGATATGCTGTAAAAGCTACTAAAGATAAATAATGTAATGAAGTATTGACAGGATATTATGAGGAACTAGATTCTTTCTATTTAAAAATTTTTAGTTTGAAATACTTATTGATGGTAAACTGATTATCGAACACAGCGAATTGACAGTGACTAAGTTGCAATAAAAATTTCAAATTGTAGGACTGACCGTTATGACTAAGAGAAAAATGTGAATATACTTTAAAATAGAAGTAATACAACTCGTTGTATCAAGTATAAATGTTACTGATGTCTTAATGCGTCTTTGAATTCCTATTCAAAAAATATCAAAGTGGTTAACTAAATGTTATAAAAATAGAGGAAATGCTTTTGCAGATAATTGGAAAATGATGTGAATCTATCAAAAAGACTTAAAGTTTTAGAAGAACATATAATAAAAAAAGGTTATGCACATCTTTAATAAAGAATAAAAAGCAATTTTGATTTCATAGACAAAAACTTCCACAAGATTCAGGCAACGTATATGTGTGAGGTATTTTGTGTCTTTGAAAGCGGATAGGATGATGTAAAAAAACGTGATTATTCATTCCAACATATTCGACGAGAAATGTAAAAAAGCAAATTCATAAAATTTCCAGGGGAAGCAAAAAATATAAGGTAGCGTAAAAATGACGCAGGAACTGGAGAAAGAATTGATACCAAAATAAACATAAGAGGTTAAGAATATATGAATAAAACAAACTTTGGGGATTATTTAAATAAAAGTAAGAGCAGGAAAATATATAAGATTTTTGATCAAAATTTGAAGCGAGAGTTTAGTTATTGGCACTTTAGGAAACTTTTCAAATCTTATACAAGGCAGTCTGATGTACATGAGTTAAAAGTGTGTACTCAAAATGATGGTACTATGGAGCAAATATGGATAGATAAAGCAAATCAATTTGGAGTGGCAGTGACTTGGAAAGATAATAGTATTATTGGATTTGTTATGCGTCCGTTAATCAATTATGATGCTATTAAGAATGAAACGACTTTAAAATACGCAGTGCCGACAACAGATTGCTATGAGGTTTTTTGGGGTGGAGATAATGAATTATATAATTATCACTATTTATACCCACATCAAAGGTATGCTATTGATTTAGTTATTAAAGAAAATCATAAAACATATAAGAACAAAGGAAAAGTAAATACTGATTATTTTTATTTTGGAAAAGATATCATTGCGCCAGCAAATGGTACAGTTGAAAAAGTAGCGAATGGGGTTCAAGACAACAGTATTGGAAGCACGAATGAATCACAGTTTTTAGGAAATTATATTGTAATCAAGCACGCAGAAAATGAGTATAGCCTAATAGCTCATTTACAACAATATTCAATCATTGTGAATGAGGGGCAAAATGTTAAATATGGTGACATCATTGGGAAGGTTGGGAATTCTGGCAATTCTACTGAACCTCATATACATTTTCAAGTAATGAATGATAAGAATATTGAAGCATGTACATCTTTGAAAATTCGATTTATAAATAATCGAGAACTTATCAAGGGTGATGTGGTCTGCGGATTACAAGGTGAATGATGGCGATATTTATAAAATCTCGACACTATAAAAATGGTATAGTGCCGAGATTTTCTTGCTTATTTAGTTAATTCAAAGCGTACGCCGGATTCATTTGTAGTCGATGTATCTTTGTTTGTAATAGAGTATCCAGTCATTGAAATTTTAGATTCAATATCTGAAGCGGGATTTGTAGATTCGGGATTATAGAAGCTACATTCATAAGTTTTATCATTTTTCTTTTTAAGAATAAACATTCCTTTGGCTTTAACTTCGACTTTAGTACCATTAATTTCAAAAGTTTTAGCGCTATCACTATAATTGACACCAGCCCAAACCGATTCATTATCTTTCACAACGTGGAAGTCATCATCTTGTTTAACGACAGTTACTTGGCTTGCTTTGGATTTAAAATTATCTTTTGTTATACCTGGATACAACACATATCCATATTTATTGTCTTTATCAGAATGCTTTTGAGTTACTTCATAATACTCATCAGTTTTGTCTTCTGATTTTTGACTTTTATTTATATCACTCCACTTACCAGTATGACTTTCTTTTTTTACAGTTATTTTCGATTTGTTTAAAAAATGATAGCCTATATTGTTTTTAGGTTTATTGGTGGACTCTAAAAAGACGGAATTGGTATCCTGATTATCGGAAGCGGTTGTTTGTTTATCGTCTGTATATAACGTATACCCATTCGTTTTGCGATTTTCAATCGTTGTAACTGGATTCTTTGATGAATCAGTACTTTTAATGCCAGTTCCTAAGAAGACAATTTTATCGTTTAATATGAAATATGATTTTTTGGCAGTTAAAGTTTTGTCCTGATTTTCAAAATCCATTCCGATACTAGCATGTTGGTCATCGAATTTTGTTCCGCCTACAAAAGTTTTACTCGACTTTTTAACATCCGTACCTTTAGGTTCTTCATTTTCTATAGTTGTAGTACCTGCTAAACGTTTCATATCGGCAGTCGCCCAGAAGTTATCACGGTAGTGTTTCACATCGCTATTGTATAAATAAGACATTCCAGCACCAGTATGCCAACCTTTTAGGTTTTCATTATTGATACTTTCGTAACGTGCGACGTTTTTCGACGTCATACTTAAACCAAATGCAAAGTCTAAGCCTTTATTGTGATAGGTGACACGATCCATGTCATTATATATTTTAAGTTGTTGTGTTAAATCGTTAGTAGAAATAGTGCTGTCTTCCATTAAAGACTTCATTTTGCTTATATCCGAATAAGAGCTTAAATAATCGTTTTGTTTATAACTTGAATCAGATTTAACTGAAGTTTTAACGATTTGTTTATATTTAGCTTTTGTTGAATCATCCATGGCATCACTTAATCTCAACAATGATTTCATTACAGTTGCAGATACTGAGTGACTCGTTTCATTTTCACGGCTAATGGCTCTACCACGTGATAAATCCATCATTTCACCTTTATAAATGAGTGGCATAAATCCTTCATCAATCCACGACTTTAATGTTGTATCATTTTGATTACTATCTTTAAAAGATGTTTCTTTTATCATCGGCATCATTTGAGAAATACCCTCTAAGAGTACAACGCCATAAGCACCAGTGTATGGGACGTCTTGATGATCAATATAAGAGCCGTCTTTATAGAATCCATTACGTTCTTTACCAGTTGCATTACTTTGAACGTAAGTGAAGACTTTATTAAATGCATCTATTGATTCTTTCATCATAGTTGTATCTTCTTCGATAATACTTTCTAAAAGTTTTACTTTAGCAATGTCTACTAAATTTCCCCCTTTAGCTTGTTCAGGTTGTCCTACTGATGATAATATTTTGTCACTTTCTGGGGCGAAAGTTTTGATAGGGGCAGTGTATTTTTTCTTTTCATCACTTGAAATATCACCATTCAGTAATATTAGTGTATTTGTTAATGCTCTAGGTGTTCCAATTTCATAATCCCACCAATTTAAGTTGGTATTTCTAGAAGTTTTATTTTTAAAATTCTCAGTCAGTTCTTTTACTTTATCAGTCGGTTCTTTTCCATATGCATTTTTATGCAGCCACTCAAGGGCATCTTTAACTTTGTTTTTATTATCCGGAGTATTCAACTTAGTATTTTTATGCTTCATCGCTTCTGCGATTTTCTCAATATTACGATAGGTACGAGTCATATCCGCAGACTTCGTATCTAAATCTTTTGAGTTTTCCCACAAGTATTTCCTATCACTTTCAGTTTTCATGCTACTTAGTAAATTCGTCGCCTCTTTCTCCGTAGCCTCAAACTTCTTTTTCATTGCATCATTATTCTCATCATACTGATTATAACCGTAGTTAACGTTCAGCCATGTGTTCCTCAACTTTTCATAATCTGTCGTTTGAACATTCGTATCAGCCACAGCGATTTGATGTTTATCAACACTTCTGAATTCACTATCATTAAAAGTAATCACACCAGCCATTAATAACGTAATGGTAGATATTTTTTGCCATTTCTTCATTCTATATGTCATTGACATGTCTCCTTTTTGTGTTGCGCGTGCGCAATGAATATTATGATTAAATAATGATTCAATTTTTCAAAATTCGTTAACGTATACAAATGACTGTTTACTGTCAAACAATCCACAAAGAATGTTGATGCATATAAACAATCGATCACCCAAATTTTCCGCATCACCCAAAAATTGCAACGAAAATAATTTTTAAAAAATTAAATATTATCAATCTTAGTGATTATATCATTTTAAATATTTAAGTTATACAATTTTTAAAGTAATTAAAAACGATGAAATGTAAAATGTTAAAAAAGAGACAAATTTAAATTTGAGTAATAAAATAAGAAGTATTCAAACGAAGATGGCAATATATAAACCAACATAACTTTAGACGACCAAACATAACTGAAAGGATAGTCGCAATGAAAACTAAAGAAGTCGTAGCGCTCATGAATATATCTCAAGACACTTTAAGATATTATGAAAAGGTTGGTGTGATTCCACCTGTTAATCGAGATGAAAATGGATATAGAATATATAATGATAGTGATTTAAATTGGATTTATTTAGTGAAAAATTTGCGAAATGCAGGCGTCAGTATTGAATCGCTTATCGAATTTTGTAGGTTAGCGCAGCTTCCTAAAAATGAAAATATTCAAGCACAGCAAAAGCAAATTTTAAATAAGCAACTCGAAGAATTAAATGAAAACTTAAAGACAATTCATGATGCGAGAGACTTACTACAATATAAAATTGATAATTATGATAATCATATTGCTAAAATCAATGCTAGTGATAATCATGATGCCAATGTTGAACGTCTTTGGGAGAGAAAGTAAACCTATGGCTTGCTATAGAGTTTGCTCCATGGTTTATAGTGAGCTTACAAGAAAAAGGAGGTTCATTTTATGAATCATATTGAAATAAGTAAAGATGTAAAGATACCAGTATTAGGTTTCGGAGTATTTCAAATTCCTCAAGAACAAACAGCAGAAGCGGTTAAAGAAGCAATTAAAGCGGGTTATAGACATATTGATACAGTGCAAAGTTATTTAAATGAAACTGAAGTAGGTCAAGGTATTGAAGCTTCAGGTATTGATAGAAGTGAACTATTCATTACGACTAAAGTATGGATTGAAAATGTTAACTATGAAGATACTATCAAATCAATCGAACGATCATTACAACGATTAAATTTAGACTATCTTGATCTAGTGCTTATTCACCAACCTTATAATGATGTATATGGCTCATGGCGTGCATTAGAAGAGTTAAAAGAAAATGGTAAAATTAAAGCAATCGGTGTATCTAACTTCGGCGTTGATCGAATTGTAGATTTAGGTATTCACAATCAAATTCAACCACAAGTGAACCAAATAGAAATTAATCCATTCCATCAACAAGAAGAACAAGTTGCAGCACTTCAACAAGAAAATGTTGTGGTAGAAGCTTGGGCACCATTTGCAGAAGGTAAAAATCAATTATTCCAAAATCAATTGTTGCAGGCCATTGCAGATAAATATAACAAATCAATTGCACAAGTTATTTTACGCTGGTTAGTAGAACGTGACATCGTTGTACTCGCAAAATCAGTGAATCCAGAACGTATGGCTCAAAACTTAGATATATTTGATTTTGAACTTACAGAAGAAGATAAACAACAAATTGCGACATTAGAAGAAAGTAATAGCCAATTTTTCTCACATGCTGATCCAGAGATGATTAAAGCACTTACAAGCAGATAATTAGATGTTTAATCATAATATAACAAAGTAAATAATTTACATTACACTAACCTGAAACTTGGATGTTAAAGTCTATGTTTCAGGTTATTTTTTACTCTTAAAAAGTGAAAGGAGCAAGCAAATAAGTTATTATATATTTTTATATTATGCAATAACTTACCTAAGGTTATAATTAGATAATTAATATGTCTTGGAATTAATTATCTAATAAGTTGTATAGCAGGTGGCGATATGACATATATACCCTTTTCTATTATTACATTAATTACAGGTATCATTATGCATATGACAATGTACTTTGTAAAATTTGAATGTTGGAAAATGCCATTATTCATGAAGATTATTTTTACAATCTAAAAGCAGTAAAGACTCATAATATAGCCAAAAACGTTAATAAAAGTTTGTTAAATGATAAGGGGGTGAGTATTGGTAAATTTATTCAAAAGGTTAAAGGGAAAAATCCTACCTAGAGAGATCCAAAAACTAAATGGACTATTTCCAAAAATAAAGGGCAACCACATGGTGATTCTTATTGGAAGTTAATAAATAACAAAGGAAACAGAATAGATTCTTTAACTAAAGAAGGAAAAAATCTTAAGGGAATAAGGTGTTGTAAATTATGTGCTTTGATATAAATAATTTGAATATAAAAAAGTTGAATTTTAGAAAGGTAAAAAACGCAATTCATTTAAGTTTAAGTGGCGATAAATACCAGTTTTTGGAGGACGGTAAAACTATCAATAATACTTATTTTTTAGCTGTATATGATAATGCAATAAACATTTTTGAAGATTTGTTTTCGCCTTCTGATTCTATAAATTTGGTTCATGTAGTATATGTTTATAATGAACCTTATAAGAAAACAAATGTTATAAGAAAATTTACATCGTTAACAATAGATGAATTGTATTACTTTAAAGAATATAAAAAGGAGAAGGATGATAATATTTTGTGCGAGGAGTTTTCATATAAGTGTTCCATAAAAGATATAAAATATAAAAAATTATTAAAAGCTATATCCAATCAAGACTTTAAAGGGTTAGTTCCAAATATCAATCAGAATGATAATTATTCTGAAATATACATAATTAACAATACTAAAAACGTAATATATCATTTATATGATGATAGAGGTCTATGGCTAGCTTTTAATAATAATGAAGATTATGCAAGATATTCTGAAAAATATAATGATTTAATATCAGAATTTGATAACGAAGATATCTAATTTTTTAATATTCGCAGCTATTATTTTTTTACTTGTTTTATGTTTATTTTTTAATCTAACAAATGACAAACCATTAAAAGTAACATCCCAACATCAAACAAAAAACAATTCATCAAATGAAAATCGTTATAAAACCAAGTCATTAAACACGCAATAATTAAAATTTTCCACTCATTTTAATTTGGAACTTCAAACGTCGAATTCCAAAAACGAAACTCCAAATTCCAAAAACGCAACTCCAAAATTAAAAGCATCTCCCTGTTACTCGGGAAATGCTTTTTACCTACTGATTACCCTGTTATTAATGATTTTACAACGGAAACCATGTCGTCATGTATGACCAAAGTAGCGTCGCTATCATAAGGTGTTCGATCTTTATTGATAATAATTAAATTGTCGCCTTTAAAATTTGATATTAATCCTGCGGCAGGTTGTACAACGAGTGATGAACCTAGTACAACAAGGGTGTCGGCATGTTCAATTTTATTTAATGCCCGTATGATGGTAGGTTGATCTAACATTTCACCGTATAATACGATGTCCGGTCGAATGGCGCCACCACAATTATCACAATGTTTCAAAGTTCTATCAATGACATCTGACTTCGTATAAGATTTATGACATGCATTACAATAAAAACGATTTAACGTGCCATGTAATTCATCAACATGTTGACTTCCAGCGTCTGAGTGCAAACCATCGATATTTTGCGTGATGACACCTAAAGATTGTTGATTACGTTCTAATTTTGCAATCCAATCATGAACGATATTAGGCTTCGTATCGACAAATAGTAAACGCTTATGGCAGAAATTGATAAAACCTTCAGGATCATCTTCTAAATAATCACGGCTTAACAAGTATTCTGGTGAAAGCCCATCTTTTGAAATTTCATCAAATAAGCCACCCATTGAACGGAAATCTGGAACACCACTTGCGACAGATACACCAGCACCTGTGAAAAATGTAATACGATTCGAACTATCTATAATATGTTTTAATGTCTCTAAATCATTTTCCAAATTAAACACCCCATCAAAATAATGAATGATTTATAACGTCTTTTGCTTTTATTATAGTATATTCATTTTACGATTATCAAAAGCGCAGTTTAAACAGTTCTTTTTAAAAATGAATTATACATATAATCGAACAGTTAAATTATATTAGTTTTTACGCAATTTTTATTATAGAATAAGCATGTATATTAAAATTGATGTCTAAACATAAAGGATAATGACCCATCGCCTAAATAAAGGAGGCAATTTTACATTGAATAAACATGAACGTTTGGACGAAATTGCTAAACTAGTGAATAAAAAGGGCACGATAAGAACGAATGAAATCGTCGAAGGTTTAAATGTGTCTGATATGACAGTTCGAAGAGATTTAATTGAATTGGAAAATAAAGGGATTTTAACGAAGATTCATGGTGGTGCACGCAGTAATTCAACATTTCAGTATAAAGAAATATCACATAAAGAAAAACATACCCGTCAAATTGCAGAAAAACGATTTATAGCTAGAAAAGCTGCATCATTAATTGAAGATGGGGATACTTTGTTTTTCGGACCAGGAACAACAGTGGAACTATTAGCAGAAGAAGTCAATCATCATACGCTCACAATTATTACGAATTGTTTGCCGGTGTATAAAATTTTGTTAGAAAAACAAACAGCACATTTTCGTGTCTATTTAATTGGTGGTGAAATGCGCCATATTACAGAAGCATTTGTAGGTGAAATGGCGAATGCCATGTTGGAAAAACTAAGATTTAGCAAGATGTTCTTTAGTAGTAACGCAGTAAATAAAGGTGCTGTGATGACATCTACATTAGATGAAGCCTATACGCAACAACTGGCACTCAGTAATTCAATTGAAAAATACTTGTTAATCGATCATACGAAAGTTGGCAAAGAAGATTTTACATCATTTTGTCAGTTAAACGAATTGACTGCAGTGGTCATGGATTATGAAGATGAAGAAAAGGTAGAAACGATTAAAACATATATTGAAGTAGTCGACTAAATTAAAAATATAACTGCATTGTTAAAATATGTGTCTATATGCTCGTAAGTGAATGTGAATTTGCATTCATTTATGGGCTATTTTTTATGCAAATTTATGTAAACGGGAACCTCGACAAAGTTTTACTACAATTTCAGACGAATACCTAATTAAAACAACACCACAGTATGAATGTTCACTTATTGTTTGAAAATATGTCATAAACAAACAGATTATAAACATATTATGTTGATTTATTGTTTGTTTATGTTTATAATTTAAACGTAATCAAATTGAAAGCCTTTTCTCAAGATTTTCATAACCTACAAATAAACATGTCATATTTTAAGAAAGGTATTTCAAAATTAAAGTAAAAAGGAGTCTTATTATGGCGATTATTATTGGTTCAGATGAAGCTGGCAAACGATTAAAAGAAGTCATCAAATCATACTTATTAGACAATAAATATGATGTTGTTGACGTAACAGAAGGACAGGAAGTTGACTTTGTTGATGCAACTTTGGCTGTAGCAAAAGATGTTCAAAGTCAAGAAGGTAACTTAGGTATTGTTATCGATGCATTTGGTGCAGGTAGCTTTATGGTTGCTACAAAAATCAAAGGCATGATTGCTGCTGAAGTATCAGATGAACGCTCTGGATATATGACTAGAGGCCATAACAATTCAAGAATGATCACTATGGGGTCTGAAATTGTTGGAGACACATTAGCGAAAAATGTCGTTAAAGGTTTTGTTGAAGGTAAATACGATGGTGGTAGACACCAAATCCGTGTAGATATGCTTAATAAAATGTGCTAGGGAGGAAAAATTACTATGAAGATTGCATTAGGATGCGACCATATTGTTACAGATACAAAAATGCGTGTATCTGAATTTTTAAAATCAAAAGGACATGAAGTCATTGACGTAGGAACATACGATTTCACAAGAACACATTATCCAATTTTTGGTAAAAAAGTTGGCGAACAAGTTGTTAGCGGTAATGCAGACTTAGGTGTTTGTATTTGTGGAACAGGTGTTGGTATTAACAATGCTGTAAATAAAGTACCTGGCGTTCGTTCAGCACTAGTACGTGATATGACATCAGCTTTATATGCTAAAGAAGAATTAAATGCGAACGTTATTGGCTTTGGTGGACGTATTATAGGTGAGTTATTAATGTGCGATATTATCGATGCATTTATTAATGCTGAATATAAACCAACTGAAGAGAACAAAAAATTAATCGCTAAAATTAAACATTTAGAAACAAGCAATGCAGATCAAGCTGATCCACATTTCTTTGATGAATTCTTAGAAAAATGGGACAGAGGCGAATACCACGATTAAGGGACGACACATATGATTTTAACTTTAACATTAAATCCATCCGTTGATATTTCATATCCATTAACAGCATTGAAATTAGATGATGTTAATCGTGTTCAAGAAGTAAGTAAAACAGCTGGTGGTAAAGGTTTAAATGTAACAAGAGTACTTGCGCAAGTAGGTGAGCCAGTCCTTGCGAGTGGTTTTATTGGCGGTGAATTAAGTCAATTTATTGCTAAAAAATTAGATCATGCCGGTATCAAGCATGCATTTTATAACATTAAGGGTGAAACACGAAACTGCATTGCAATTTTACATGAAGGGCAACAAACAGAAATTTTAGAGCAAGGACCGGAGATTGATAATCAAGAGGCTGCAGGATTTATTAAACATTTTGAACAATTATTAGAAAAAGTTGAAGCAGTTGCTATTTCAGGTAGCTTACCTAAAGGATTAAATCAAGATTATTATGCACAAATCATTGAACGATGCCAAAACAAAGGTGTGCCTGTAATATTAGACTGCTCGGGTGCAACTTTGCAAACAGTTTTGGAAAATCCATACAAACCAACAGTCATTAAACCAAACATTTCTGAACTATATCAATTGCTTAACCAGCCACTTGATGAAAGTTTAGAAAGTTTGAAACAGGCAGTGTCACAACCCTTATTCGAAGGGATTGAGTGGATTATTGTGTCTTTAGGTGAACAAGGTGCATTCGCTAAGCACAATCATACATTCTATAGAGTGAATATTCCGATAATAAGTGTATTAAATCCGGTTGGTTCAGGTGATTCTACGGTTGCTGGAATTACTTCAGCAATTCTCAATCATGAAAACGACCACGATTTACTAAAAAAAGCCAATACTTTAGGCATGCTGAATGCGCAAGAAGCACAAACAGGTTATGTCAATTTAAATAATTATGATGATTTATTCAATCAAATTGAAGTTTTAGAGGTGTAAAAAATGTCAAAATCGAATCAAAAAATCGCATCAATTGAACAATTAAGTAACAACGAAGGTATCATTTCTGCATTAGCATTTGACCAACGTGGTGCTTTAAAACGCATGATGGCAAAACATCAAACTGAAGAACCAACTGTAGCTCAAATTGAACAATTAAAAGTATTAGTTGCGGAAGAATTAACACAATATGCATCTTCAATTTTATTAGATCCTGAATACGGTTTACCAGCTTCTGATGCACGTAACAAAGATTGTGGATTATTACTTGCTTATGAAAAAACTGGTTATGACGTAAATGCTAAAGGTCGTTTACCTGACTGTTTAGTTGAATGGTCTGCAAAACGATTAAAAGAACAAGGCGCAAATGCTGTTAAATTCTTACTTTACTATGATGTAGATGATACAGAAGAAATCAATATTCAAAAGAAAGCATATATCGAAAGAATCGGTTCAGAATGTGTAGCTGAAGATATTCCATTCTTTTTAGAAGTATTAACATACGATGACAACATTCCTGATAACGGTAGTGTTGAATTCGCAAAAGTTAAGCCTAGAAAGGTTAACGAAGCAATGAAATTATTCTCAGAACCACGCTTTAACGTTGATGTATTGAAAGTTGAAGTACCAGTAAACATGAAATATGTAGAAGGCTTTGCTGAAGGTGAAGTGGTTTATACAAAAGAGGAAGCGGCACAACACTTTAAAGATCAAGATGCAGCAACTCATTTACCATACATTTACTTAAGTGCTGGTGTTTCTGCGGAATTATTCCAAGAAACTTTAAAATTTGCTCACGAAGCTGGTGCTAAATTCAACGGTGTACTTTGTGGCCGTGCTACATGGTCTGGTGCTGTTCAAGTATACATTGAACAAGGTGAAGATGCTGCTCGTGAATGGTTACGTACAACTGGTTTCAAAAATATTGATGACTTAAACAAAGTATTAAAAGATACTGCGACATCTTGGAAACAAAGAAAATAAGTATAAAAGGGGATTAATGCTATGAATAGAGAAGAAGTCCAATTATTAGGTTTTGAAATTGTTGCATTTGCAGGGGATGCACGTTCTAAGTTTTTAGAAGCATTAACAGCAGCTCAAGCTGGAGATTTTGCAAAAGCAGATGCACTGATAGAAGAAGGAAACAATTGCATTGCGGAAGCGCATAGAGCACAAACAAGCCTGTTGGCTAAAGAAGCGCAAGGTGATGATATTGCATATAGTGTGACGATGATGCATGGTCAAGACCATTTAATGACAACAATTTTACTGAAAGATTTAATGAAGCATTTATTAGAATTTTATAAAAGAGGGTGATGACAATGATGCAAAAATTGATCGCACAAATTGAAAAAGGGAAGCCATTTTTCGAGAAATTATCACGTAACATATATTTAAGAGCCATCCGTGATGGATTTATTTCTGCAATGCCTGTCATCTTATTCTCAAGTATCTTTCTATTAATTGCATACGTGCCAAATATATTTGGTTTTAAATGGGATAAAGGCATGGAAGCCATTTTAATGAAACCATATAACTATACGATGGGACTTGTAGCATTTTTAGTAGCAGGAACGACAGCGAAATCTTTAACAGATTCATTTAATCGTAAGCTAGAAAGTACAAATCAAATTAACTTTATTTCTACGATGCTAGCAGCGATGTGTGGATTCTTGTTCTTAGCTTCTGATCCAGCCAAAGATGGTGGATTCTTAAGTGCATTTATGGGAACTAAAGGTTTATTAACAGCATTCTTATCAGCATTTGTAACTGTTATTGTTTATAACTTCTGTGTGAAGCGCAATATTACAATTAAAATGCCGAAAGAAGTACCGCCGAATATTTCACAAGTATTTAAGGACTTAATTCCATTTTCAGCGGTAATCATCATTCTTTATGCATTAGATTTAGTCATTCGCAACAGCTTTAAATCAAATGTAGCGGAAGGTATTTTAAAATTATTCGAACCATTATTTACAGCAGCAGATGGATGGATTGGTGTCACAATTATCTTTGGTGCCTTTGCATTATTCTGGTTTGTAGGAATTCATGGTCCATCAATAGTAGAACCAGCAATTGCAGCCATTACATATGCGAATATCGAAGCGAACTTCAAGTTGCTTCAAGCTGGAGAACACGCAGATAAAATTATTACATCAGGTACACAAATGTTTATCGTTACTTTTGGGGGTACGGGTGCGACATTGGTCGTCCCATTCATGTTTATGTGGATGACGAAATCTAAACGAAACAAAGCGATTGGACGTGCATCAGTTGTACCAACATTCTTTGGTGTAAACGAACCAATTTTATTTGGTGCACCACTAGTATTGAATCCTGTGTTCTTTATTCCATTTGTATTAGCACCAATTGTTAACGTATGGATTTTCAAACTTTTCGTTGAAGTGTTAGGAATGAATAGTTTTAGTGTGAATTTACCTTGGACAACACCAGGTCCATTGGGCATTATCATGGGTACAGGTTTTGGTTTATGGTCATTCGTACTAGCTATTACTTTGATTGTTGTAGATATCATTATTTACTACCCATTCCTAAAAGTTTATGATAGTGAAATTCTTGATGAAGAAGAAGGACGTAAAGAAAGTAATTCAGATTTAAAAGAAAAAGTTGCAGCAAACTTTGATACGAAAAAAGCTGATTCAATTTTAGCGGCAAGTGGTGTATCAGACGATGCAGCTAAAGCTTCAAATATCACAGAACAAACAAATGTCTTAGTACTTTGTGCCGGTGGTGGTACAAGTGGATTATTAGCCAACGCACTTAATAAAGCAGCTGAAGAATATCATGTGCCAGTGAAAGCAGCAGCTGGCGGATATGGCGCACATATGGACATTATGAAAGAGTACCAATTAATCATTTTAGCGCCACAAGTTGCGTCTAACTATGAAGATATTAAGCAAGATACAGATAGATTAGGTATTAAATTAGCGAAGACTCAAGGTGCTGAATATATCAAATTGACACGAGATGGCCAAGCAGCCCTTGATTTCGTTCAACAACAATTTGAAAATTAAGAATAGGAGTTTTTCATATGACTAAAACATTACCTGAAGATTTTATTTTTGGTGGAGCAACAGCAGCATATCAAGCAGAAGGTGCGACAAATACGGATGGTAAAGGTCGTGTAGCATGGGATACGTATTTAGAAGAAAACTATTGGTACACTGCAGAACCAGCGAGTGATTTTTATAACAGATATCCAGTGGATTTAGAATTAAGTGAAAAATTCGGTGTTAATGGTATCCGTATTTCAATTGCATGGTCTCGTATCTTCCCAAATGGATATGGCGAAGTTAACCCTAAAGGTGTTGAGTATTACCATAAGTTATTTGCAGAGTGTCATAAACGTCATGTCGAACCATTTGTAACATTGCATCATTTTGATACACCAGAAGTGTTACACAAAGATGGCGATTTTCTAAATCGTAAAACGATTGACTACTTTGTAGATTATGCTGAATTTTGTTTTAAAGAATTCCCAGAAGTAAAATATTGGACTACATTCAATGAAATTGGACCTATTGGTGATGGTCAATATTTAGTAGGTAAATTCCCTCCAGGTATTAAATATGATTTTGAAAAAGTTTTCCAATCTCATCACAATATGATGGTTGCTCATGCAAGAGCAGTAAAATTATTTAAAGATGGCGGCTATCAAGGAGAAATTGGTGTTGTACACGCATTGCCAACAAAATATCCGTTCGATCCATCAAATCCTGAAGATGTTCGTGCAGCAGAATTAGAAGATATCATCCATAATAAATTCATCTTAGATGCAACATATTTAGGTAAGTATTCTCGTGAAACGATGGAAGGTGTGCAACATATCTTATCTGTTAATGGCGGTAAATTAAACATTACAGATGAAGATTATGCCATTTTAGATGCAGCCAAAGATTTAAACGACTTCTTAGGTATCAATTACTACATGAGTGATTGGATGAGAGGTTACGATGGAGAATCTGAAATCACGCATAATGCGACAGGTGATAAAGGCGGTTCTAAATACCAACTTAAAGGTGTCGGACAACGTGAATTTGATGTCGACGTACCTCGCACAGACTGGGACTGGATGATCTATCCTCAAGGTTTATATGATCAAATCATGCGTGTTGTTAAAGATTATCCTAACTATCATAAGATTTATATCACTGAAAATGGTTTAGGATATAAAGATGAATTTATTGAATCTGAAAAAACAGTTCATGATGATGCACGTATTGATTATGTAAGACAACATTTAAACGTTATTGCAGATGCTATTAAAGATGGTGCAAATGTTAAAGGTTACTTTATTTGGTCATTAATGGATGTGTTCTCTTGGTCAAATGGTTATGAAAAACGATATGGTTTATTCTATGTCGATTTTGAGACTCAAGAACGTTATCCTAAGAAAAGTGCTTATTGGTACAAAGAGTTAGCCGAAACAAAAGAAATTAAATAATTATAGATATTAAAAGGCCTATCAGTCGAGTGCTGGTAGGTCTTTATTTATAGAAAGAGATAAATTAAACATGCATATACATATTTATATATTAATCAATGGGTGACACACCATTGAAAGCTAAAGAAGCAATCAATTAACAAACGTTAACGGACAACTTTCCAAAGTCATCTTAAAAGTTAATGATGTATTCAAAATCAACTAAAGGACATTTTTAATCACATCCTTTATACTTATATAAAAGACATGAATGGGAGTTAAAAGTGTGAAGAAAATTTTTGTAATTATTACGACATTGTTAGCGGTCGCTATTATTATAGGCTCTATTATTACGGTGGTGTTTAGTCAACGACAGGCACAAACATTTAAAATACAACAACAGCAATTTGTTAAAAAGCCAATTCCAACATTGTTCTTACATGGATTTGGTGGTAGTGCCAATTCTGAAAAGTTTATGGTGAAGCAAGCAGAAAAAAGAGGGGTAACTAAAGATATCATCACTGCTTACGTTTCAAAGGATGGTGCAGTGACATTTAAAGGGAAACTAAGAAAAGATGCAGTGAATCCTATTGTGAAAATTGAACTTGAAAATAACAGACAAGGCTATTTGGATAAGAATGCTGCGTGGTTTAAAAATGTACTGACTAAGTTACAATCTGAATACAATTTCGATAAATTCAACTTTGTCGGTCACTCAATGGGGAACTTAACATTTGCACAATATATGATGACATATGGTAACGACAAGTCACTGCCACAGTTAAACAAACAAGTGAATATTGCAGGGACATTTAATGGTGTTTTAAATATGAATGAAGATGTCAATGAAATTACAGTTGATAAAGATGGTAAACCAAGTCGAATGAATCAACCTTATCAGCAATTACGCGTGCTAAAAGATATTTATAAAGGTAAAGGTATCGAAGTGCTAAATATTTATGGAGATTTGAAAGATGGTACACATTCAGACGGCAGAGTGTCTAATAGTTCTTCGAAATCATTAAAATATTTACTGGGAAATAGTCCGAAAAGTTATCGAGAATCTAAATATGAAGGTGAGCCTGCACAACATAGTCAGCTTCATGAGAATGAAAATGTTGCTAATGAGTTAATCGACTTCTTATGGAAAAAATAAAGCAACTGCTAGTTTTTCTGGGGCAAAAAAGCTTGTAATATTAGAGCTTTTCAAAAATTATCTATTGTTTGAGAGTTTCCATAAAATGTCTAAGTCGTAACATTTTAAATTTATGATTATAGCAAATATAATGTGGTTGAAGTTACATGAATGAATCAGTGCTTAAGTCAAAATATAACAACTAAGAATGTATTTGCATACAGACATCACGAAGACACAATTCAAACTTAACGCTTAAGTAACAAATAAGTAAAAGTTTCAAATAAAGAAAGGTGATTAATGATGCAAAATAAACAAATTCTTTTTAACAAAATACCAGAAGGCATGCCTCAAGAGGATACATTCAAAATTGAAGAGATTGACACGCCTAAACTTGAGAGCGATGGTGTACTTGTACAAACGCTGTATATTTCAGTGGATCCATATATGAGAGGACGTATGACTAAGGCAGATTCGTATGTACAGCCTTTTGAAATTGGTAAACCGATTGTTAGCCATGTCGTTGCAAAAGTAATTGATTCGACACTCGCAGATTATAAAAAAGGAGATGTCGTTGTAGGTATGTTGCCTTGGCGAATCATTAATCATGTCCAAGCGGATCAAATTACTAAAGTTCCAACGACAGATGTACCACTTGATTTATATTTAAGTGTTTTAGGAATGCCAGGACAAACAGCATATCATGGTCTGCTTGATATTGGACAACCTAAAGCCGGTGATACTGTTGTGGTTTCAGCTGCATCTGGTGCTGTAGGTTCAGTTGTAGGTCAAATTGCTAAGATTAAAGGTTGCCGTGTTGTAGGTATTGCGGGTGGCGACAAAAAAGTAAATTATTTAACAGAGACACTGGGCTTTGACGCTGGTATTGATTATAAGAAAGAGGATTTTGCAGAAGCGTTAGCACAAGCAGTACCAGATGGTATTGATGTTTATTTTGAAAATGTTGGTGGTACAGTTGGCGATGAAGTATTTAAGCATTTAAATCGTTTTGCACGTGTACCAGTATGTGGCGCAATTTCGTCATATAATCATCCTGAAGCCGATATCGGACCACGTATTCAAGGTACGCTTATTAAGAAGCAAGTAATGATGAGAGGCTTCTTAGTAAGTGAATTCGCCAATGCTTTTAAAGAAGCTAGTGAACAGCTCGCAACATGGGTTCAAGAAGGTAAAATTCAGTCACAAGTAACCATTGAAGATGGTTTTGAAAATGCGCCACATGCATTTAAAAATTTATTTACTGGCGATAACTTTGGTAAACAAGTTATTAAAGTAACGGAATAATAAAGTATACGTTTTAACAAACTAACTTTGTTAATTGACCAAAATTTAATAATTTTTTATCTAAAGCAAATTTGTTCAGTAACATGGTAGAAATAAGTCTAAAATGTAATACGAAAGTCGTCTGTAATTATTTATATATTCAGATGAAAAAGGAGTCATGATGCTGCGATAAAAGCACACATGGCTTCTATTTTGTATAATAAGAAATAAGTTCATAAATGAGGTGAAACGATATGAAAATGATAGGATTTGAAAAGCCCTTTAAATTGGAAGAAGGAAATTTATTTAAAGTATACGAACAAAGAAAGCCAACGCCAGAAAACGATGATATCTTAGTCAAAGTAAATAGCATTAGTGTAAATCCCGTAGATACAAAGCAACGACAAATGGAAGTCACTCAAGCACCTCGTGTACTTGGGTTTGATGCTATTGGTACTGTTGAAGCTATCGGACCAGACGTTACATTATTTAGTCCGGGTGACGTTGTATTTTATGCTGGATCGCCAAATAGACAAGGATCAAATGCGACATATCAATTGGTTTCAGAAGCTATAGTTGCAAAAGCGCCACACAACATAAGCGCTAATGAAGCGGTTAGTCTACCGCTAACTGGTATTACGGCATATGAAACGTTTTTTGATACATTTAAAATTTCACATAATCCTTCTGAAAATGTAGGTAAATCCGTGTTAATCATTAATGGCGCTGGGGGTGTAGGAAGTATTGCCACTCAAATTGCTAAACGGTATGGTTTAACTGTCATTACAACAGCATCACGACAAGAAACAACAGAGTGGTGTGAAAAGATGGGAGCAGATATCGTATTGAATCATAAAGAGGATTTAGTGCGTCAATTTAAAGAAAAAGAAATTCCATTAGTAGATTATATATTTTGTACCTATAATACAGACTTGTATTACAATACTATGATTGAACTGATAAAACCATTAGGGCATATTACAACTATCGTAGCTTTTAATGAAGATCAAGATTTAAATGCATTAAAATTAAAAAGTATAACATTTACACATGAATTTATGTTTGCGCGTCCAATTCATCGAACGCCTGATATGATTAAACAACATGAGTATTTAGAAGATATTACGAAAAATATAGAATCAGGACATTACCAACCAACAACGACACAAGTTTTTGAAGGTTTATCACCTGAAAACTTATATCAAGCACATCTATTGTTGGAAAAACAGTCAATGATTGGGAAATTAGTAATTAATATATAGTTTAGTAAGTAAAGTCGCCTTATGCAGAAAATACTGTATGGGGCGACTTATTTTTGTGTCTAGCGACTATTGATTCTAAAGGGAAATATGACAACTTAGAAGGTATCAATTCAATAATGCATTAGAAAGGCATTACTTAAATACAATAAAATACTTTGTTGTTCAATGATAAATAATTTGAGTATGTTTTATATATCATTTTTAAAAGATGAAGCATTATTAATTGTGTCTATATAAAATTACAAATGATTAAAATGTTGCAGTTGTGGGTATGAATTTACCATTACACAGAAAGGGTTTGTATTTATGAAAAATAAATCAGTAAGTCTAGTGTTTTGGGTATCGTTAGTGATTTGTACGATATTTGTTGCTTTTGGTGCAATATTTCCGAAACAGTTAGAAAAACTCACGCAAAACATTACTACATTTATTGCGCTACATTTTTCTTGGTATTATTTATTGCTCGTTTTAGTTATTTTATTTGTCTGTGTGTATATTTTATTTTCAAGATACGCAAACATTACATTAGGTGAAGAAGGCGAAGATCCTGAATTCTCATTGCCGTCTTGGTTTGCTATGTTATTTAGTGCTGGTATGGGAATAGGACTTGTGTTCTGGACAACAGCAGAACCAATCAGTCATGCCTTCAAATTAACGCCTATTCATAAAGCTGGCACGCAATCTGCAATTAATGATGCAATGCAGTTTTCATTTTTCCATTGGGGGATTCATGCATGGGCAGTCTATGGTATTGTCGCGCTTGTGTTTGCATATTTTAGCTTTCATAAAGGATATCCTGGCTTAGTCAGCGCTACATTGACGCCTTTATTAGGTGAAAAGGCAATGCGTGGACCTTTAGGTGGTGCCATTGATGTATTGGCAGTCATAGCTACAGTAACAGGCGTTGCTGCAACATTAGGTTTCGGTGCATTGCAAATAAACGAAGGTTTACATTTTTTATTTAATGTACCGAGTAACTTCACGATGCAAGTAATCTTGATTGTCATTACAACCATATTATTTACTTGGTCAGCATGGTCAGGTATCGATAAAGGTATCAAAACGTTGAGTAATATCAACATGTTACTTGCTTTTGTAGTACTTATTGGTCTTTTTATTGTTGGGCCAACGCTATACATTTTAAATACATTTACGAATGGTCTAGGTAATTATATTGCAAATTTCTTTAGTATGAGTTTACGCATTCCGTCAGGCGGTCAAAAATTCCAATGGTTACAAAATTGGACAATCTTTTACTGGGCATGGTGGATATCTTGGGCACCATTTGTAGGTATATTTATTGCACGTGTGTCAAAAGGACGTACGATTAAAGAATTTATTCTAGGTGTACTTTTTGTCCCGGCATTAGTTTGCTTTATATTCTTTGCGGTATTCGGCGCGTCAGCAATTTACTTACAAGATAATCATATTGCCGATATTGCTAAAGCTGCGACAGAAACAGCAACCTTTGCAACGCTACAACATTACCCACTAGGTTTTGTATTAAGCTTAATTACTTTACTTGTTATTATGATTTTCTTTGTTACATCAGCGGATTCGGCAACTTATGTTTTAGGTATGTTGAGTTCAAGAGGTGATATTAATCCGAAGTCATTTGTCAAAGTGAGTTGGGGTATCATTATGGCATTATTTGCAATTATCATGATCTACACAGGTGGTACTCAAGCGATTCAAAATTTATTAATCATTGCTGCGTTACCATTTTCCGTGGTCATTATAGCGATGATATGGTCGCTTTTAAAATCTTTGAGTGAGGAGAAACCGAGAAATAGTAATAAGGTTTTAATTAAACATCGTGACCCAGATATTTTAGAATATCGTTCTTCAAAACATATTGACGAAAATTAATTAATAATGAGGTTTTATTTACAAAAACTAGGGAATATATTACTAAATGGTACTTCATCTTATATATTAAAAATAAATTTATAGTTATTAATTTATTATGTTTAAGAAAAAATCTGATGGGTACATATTTAATATGTTTTTAAATTAACTTTAACTAAGGAGGTGTCGTTAGGGGTGAAACGACTTAAAAACTTTATCCTTGGCTTATTAATAGTAGTAATCGTGGGGTTCCTGTTATTCATGTATATCCAAGATGGACGTATAACTGAATATCAAGACTACTTCCTTCAATTTGAATGGTTCCAACCATTACTTATTTCACTTGCTGCACTATTGATATTAATAGGTCTTATATTAGTATTTAGTATCTTCAAACCTACGCATCGAAAACCTGGATTATACAAAGACTTCGATGATGGTCATGTTTACGTATCTCGTAAAGCTGTTGAAAAGACGGCATTCGATACGGTTGCAAAATATGATCAAGTAAGACAACCAAATGTAGTTGCAAAACTATATAACAAAAAAAATAAATCTTATATCGACATTAAAACTGACTTTTTCGTACCAAATAATGTTCAAGTTCAATCTTTAACTGAAGCAATTCGTTCAGATATTAAAAAGAATGTAGAATATTTCACAGAAATGCCAGTACGTAAGTTAGAAGTTAATGTGAGAGATCAGAAAACTTCTGGTCCACGAGTGTTGTAAGGGAGGTATATCATGGCTAACAATCATAACCAAAACGGACAAGACTCTACACAACAAGTGATTAATTTTTTAAAAGTATTTAAATGGAGAATCGTTGGTTTCTTAGCGTTTCTATTAATCGCGATATTATTCTTAACGTTAGGTTTTTGGAAAACAATACTTATCATCGTTTTATGTTTAATTGGTGTAGGTATTGGGTATATGAAAGACCGTAAGCAAGATTTTATGAATTTTTTAAATCGATGGAGTTAATTCATCAATTTAGAATTTAATTAAAAAAATATAAAAAACAATAAGTTAAAGGAGAATCTATTATGACTGTAGATAACAATAAAGCAAAACAAGCATACGACAATCAAACTGGTGTTAACGAAAAAGAAAGAGAAGAGCGTCAAAAACAACAAGAACAAAATCAAGAACCTCAATTCAAAAATAAATTAACTTTCTCTGATGAAGTTGTTGAAAAAATTGCTGGTATCGCTGCACGTGAAGTTAAAGGTATCTTAGACATGAAAGGTGGCTTAACTGATACATTCACTAATGCATTCTCAAGTGGCAACAACGTTACACAAGGTGTATCTGTTGAAGTTGGTGAAAAACAAGCTGCTGTAGACTTAAAAGTAATTTTAGAATATGGTGAATCAGCACCTAAAATTTTCCGTAAAGTAACTGAATTAGTAAAAGAACAAGTTAAATATATTACTGGTTTAGATGTTGTTGAAGTTAACATGCAAGTTGACGATGTAATGACTCAAAAAGAATGGAAACAAAAACACGAAAAAAATAATGAAAACAATAACCAAGAAAGACAAGGTTTACAATAAGTTATTCGATAAAAAAGCTCGGCACACCATTT
This sequence comes from Staphylococcus sp. EG-SA-17, assembly GCF_017151845.1. Taxonomy (NCBI): domain Bacteria; kingdom Bacillati; phylum Bacillota; class Bacilli; order Caryophanales; family Staphylococcaceae; genus Staphylococcus; species Staphylococcus sp. EG-SA-17. The sequence goes on along the minus strand of NZ_JACVZO010000003.1, from coordinate 19,808 downwards.
TAGTGCCGAGCTTTTTTGTGATTTTTAATAATTTGAATATGAGAAATGTATCTTTCTCTCATTTGTTTAGATTGTATTTAATAAGTTAATGTAATCCTTGAGCTCACGATTAATAAAATTCTATAACCTTAATTATTTTCTCGATACAAAGGGTTATTAACTTTAATATAAGTATAATGATGTGCCTCATCTTCAAGACGCATTGTTGTAACACACTTATAATCTATAAATGGCGCGAACATGGTATCTTTAATTTCATTTATGCGATTCTCATTTACTTGATTAGATTTGTGTGTCGAAAGCACAAGTTGATCAAAGATGTTATCTAGTACATCACGAACGATATACCACATATGTCTTTCCAAGTTTGAATCATTTGATGCTTTAGAGATTGTAAGAATTAATTCGCCTAAATGGTTTTGAACGGTAGAATAAAAGGCTTTGTTAAACACAGACGTTTTTGAATCAGTAAGAATTCTTGATTTTTCATGGAAATGAGATGTACTGTATCCCATTTCATTTAGTTGTGCTTTATCAATTCTTAAACCTTCAAAGTCTCTAATATACATCGTGTCCAATAAACCATCTTTCCGAAATGTTGCAATAGCATTTTGCAAGTGAGCCTCTAATGCAATGCCATATTTAGTAACTAGTGGGATTACGAGACCAAGCAATGCTTTACTATAAGTTTCAATCCACGATTTCGCCGATGATTCAAAATCAGACAATGATGCAGCTGATTGATAACGTTTAATCAATGTCACGACAGGTGATTCATTGTTAAATGGGTAGGTTGCAACTAAACTTGAAGGAATCATTGGTGTGACTTCTTGTGGAATCATTTGGTATATGTTTTTTCTAAATAATGTACCTAATTGTTCACTTCGTTCAGTTTGATAGTCTGCTTCGTCTTGCTCATTATAAAAATGAATACCAGCAACTTCATCAATAATTGTTGATGCATAGGACTTAAATATGACATCTTTCTCCAAAATATCATTTAAAATACGTGTCATTAGTGGACCATTGTGCGTTGTTTGTTCTGATAATGTACGAATTTCACCTGTAATATGAACGTTTGTCGACAATTTGATGTGTGGCGACATAGCTGGGTATTTAGGAACTAATGTTCTGAAAGATAAACCAGCATAATAATCCAACGTATGTTTTGCTTCAATGATTAATTCTTTATCTACTTCTGCTTGATAATCAGAATGTAATACGTCATCTAATTGCCATGGATGTACAATCATAATGTGATAATCATTAAAGTTAAACTTTGGCGTAAATTCATTTTCTAATTGTTTAATTAAGTCCGGAAATAGTTGATGAACAGTTGTATCATAATCTTTAGACAGTGACATAGTACGGCTTAATTTACTGTGAATCAGTACTATTTTCAACTTAATAGGTTGATTGAATTCTGAAGAATATAGGAATGTTTGTAATGCATTTAAACCTTTACGTAATTTAGCCCCAGGATGTAGCGGATGACCTTCAATAACGGCTTGCTCTGAACGCAAGTAACTATCTTCGCTATTTTCGATAATATTAAATAAAGGTGTAGAATCATGTTGCATTGACAGTGCTTGATAGCTAATTGCAAATGTCATATTAGTTGCACTGTTTATTAAATCTTGCTGAAATTGATCACTAGCAGCATTTTTTAAATCTGGTGCTTCAATTAAAATACACTCAAGAATTTCATTTGGATGGTGTACTCGTGTAATCGTATTTGTAATGTCATCTTTAATGTAGAAAGGGCCTTCAACATCAATTCGATCAAAGGCATGTTCTCCAGTGATAGGAGCATATAATGTTTGCTTAGCTTGTGGGAACTGGATTTCTAGTATATGAGTCGTTGAGATATCTAACATAATCAAATCACGACTCAATATTTTCTTACTTTGAGTGCGCTTTAACTAAGTTTTCGCGATGCATTGATGTGACTAATCTCTGAGTGACTTTATCTCTTCCTTGTAAAATCATCTCTTTAAAAATATTAGCCCAATCGTTATTATGTTGTTGTAAAAATAAATATGTTTCTTGTTCTTCTTTGTTAAATTTTAATGTCTGTTCTTTAAAAATTAAGTTCAAGTTCATAATTCACCTCTATGAAATATTTTACAAAAGCAAGATAGATTTGTATAATCCATATTAATGATAATGATTCTTATTATCAACAGAATGCGGGTGTAAGTTTTATGACAAAATATTTTTTTAGCAGTTCTTTTCTACTATTTCTAGGTAATTGGATTGGACAAATAGGGCTAAATTGGTTTGTACTTACCACTTATCATAACGCAGTTTATCTGGGGATTGTCAATTTTTGCAGACTTGTACCAATATTATTACTAAGTGTGTGGGCAGGGGCAATTGCCGATAAATATGATAAAGGGCGATTGCTGAGAATTACAATTTCATCATCATTTTTAGTAACTGCAATTTTATGTGTGCTTACGTATAGTTTCACTGCAATTCCAATTAGCATCATTATTATATATGCGACATTAAGAGGGATTTTAAGTGCGGTTGAAACACCTTTAAGACAAGCAATCTTACCAGATTTATCAGATAAAATATCTACTACACAAGCTGTATCATTTCATTCATTCATCATTAATATTTGTCGTTCAATAGGGCCTGCCATTGCTGGTGTCATATTAGCAGTCTATCATGCGCCAACAACATTTCTTGCACAGGCAATTTGTTATTTTATCGCAGTTTTATTATGTTTACCATTACATTTTAAAGTAACTAAAATGCCTGAAGATGCAACAAGATATATGCCTTTAAAAGTCATTATAGATTACTTCAAATTACATATGGAAGGTCGACAAATATTTATAACATCATTATTGATTATGGCGACAGGTTTTTCATATACGACACTTTTACCAGTTTTGACAAACAAAGTATTTCCAGGGAAATCTGAAATATTTGGTATCGCTATGACGATGTGTGCCATTGGTGGTATTATTGCAACGCTAGTTTTACCTAAAGTACTTAAATATATTGGTATGGTAAATATGTATTATTTAAGTTCATTTTTATTTGGCATTGCTTTGTTAGGTGTGGTATTTCACAATATTGTCATCATGTTCATTTGTATTACATTGATTGGGTTATTTAGTCAATGGGCACGTACGACAAATCGCGTTTATTTTCAAAATAATGTTAAAGATTATGAACGTGGTAAAGTACTGAGTATTATTATGATGGATAGAGGTATGATTCCATTGGGAAGTCTGTTAATGAGTATATGTGCAGATGTGTTTGGCATTGTTAGAACTTTTTCAATAATGGGAATAAGTACTATATGCATTACAATGGTATTCTATTTTATAAATAGAAAGTTGAAGTTAAAGTTGGAGGAAAGTAATCATGGTATATCTTGAATGGGCAAAGGCAGATAGAAATATTCAATATCGTGTAATTAACGCCATTATTAAAGAACGTATTTACCCCGAGCAAACATTTATTTCGCAAAAAGGATCTTTAATTGAAATTCAGTATCATATGCATGTGTTGACTATTGAAGTTGTTAGAAAAAGTGCATTAGAACGCTATGAGTTTACAGGGGATATTACTTATTTAAATAAAGGTGAAACGTCATTAATTATAACTTTAGAAGGTTTGTTAGATGTGTTGAATCATGACTTTGATATCCCTATTTCAGAGCGACTACGCGAAGAGTTAATACACAGTCGAGATAGTTTAGTTGAAACATATAAGCAAATGTCTCATAGACAAACATTAATAAGTCAAAGTTTTAAATTTTCAAGATTACCACAAGATATTAACTTTTTTTCATGGTTACAACATGTAAAAGATAGTGATAAGACAGATGATTTAACTTATTCTGAGAGTTTGGTACCAGAGGGGCATCCAACACACCCTTTAACCAAAACGAAATTGCCCTTAACTATGGAAGAAGTACGAGCATATGCACCTGAGTTTGAAAAAGAAATCCCTTTGCAAATTATGATGATTGAAAAAGACCATGTTGTGTGCACAGCTATGGATGGTAATGATCAATTTATTATTGATGAAATAATTCCCGAATACTACAATCAGATTCGTGTGTTTTTGAAGAGTTTAGGTTTGAAAAGTGAAGACTATAGAGCGATTTTAGTACATCCTTGGCAATATGATCATACGATAGGGAAATATTTTGAAGCATGGATTGCTAAAAAAATATTAATTCCAACGCCGTTTACAATACTTTCAAAAGCAACTTTATCATTTAGGACGATGTCTTTAATTGATAAACCATACCATGTTAAGTTGCCCGTCGATGTACAAGCAACAAGTGCCGTTAGAACAGTCTCAACTGTGACTACTGTAGATGGACCAAAGTTAAGTTATGCTTTACAAAACATGTTGAATCAATATCCAGGATTTAAAGTTGCTATGGAACCGTTCGGTGAATATGCAAATGTTGATAAAGATATGGCACGTCAGCTTGCTTGTATTATAAGACAAAAACCTGAAATTGATGGAAAAGGTGCAACAGTTGTTAGTGCAAGTCTAGTTAATAAAAATCCAATAGATCAAAAAGTTATCGTGGATAGTTACTTAGAGTGGTTAAATCAAGGAATTACTAAAGAAAGTATTACGACATTTATTGAACGATACTCTCAAGCATTAATCCCGCCTTTAATTGCTTTTATTCAAAATTATGGAATTGCATTAGAAGCACACATGCAAAATACAGTAGTGAACTTGGGGCCACATTTTGACATTCAATTTTTAGTGAGAGATTTAGGTGGTTCTAGAATTGATTTAGAAACATTACAACATCGTGTATCAGATATTAAAATTACAAATGATAGTTTAATAGCTGATTCTATAGATGCAGTGATTGCAAAATTCCAACATGCTGTTATTCAAAATCAAATGGCAGAATTAATCCATCATTTTAATCAGTATGATTGTGTTGAAGAAACCGAATTATTTAACATAGTACAGCAAGTAGTAGCGCATGCCATTAACCCAACACTACCACATGCAAATGAGTTAAAAGATATTTTGTTTGGACCAACAATTACTGTCAAAGCGTTGTTAAATATGAGAATGGAAAATAAAGTAAAGCAATATTTAAATATTGAGTTAGATAATCCGATAAAAAAAGAGGTGTAGTACTACATGGCACACGTTAACATAAATATATCGAAGATTAAATATAACGCCAAAGTACTTCAAACAGTTTTTCAAAGTAAAAATATGCAATTCACACCAGTAATTAAGTGCATAGCTGGTGACCGTACAATTGTAGAAAGCTTAAAAGCGTTAGGTATCAATCATGTTGCAGAATCCAGATTGGATAACATAATTAGTATTGCAGATCAGGATTTAACATATACGTTATTGCGTACGCCTGCCAAAAAAGAGATTTCAGATATGATAGAAAAAGTTGATATGAGTATCCAAACAGAATTATCTACCATACATCAAATAAATGAAGTAGCAGAAGTTTTAGGAAAAAAACATAAGATTTTATTAATGATAGATTGGAAAGATGGCCGTGAAGGTGTTCTGACTTATGATGTTTTAGATTATATTAAAGAGATTATTCACTTGAAAAATATCCATTTTGTAGGTTTAGCATTCAATTTTATGTGCTTTAAATCTGATGCGCCAAGTGATGATGATATCTTTATGATTAATCGATTCGTCTCAGCTGTTGAAAGAGAAATAGGATATCGATTGAAAATTATTTCAGGTGGTAATTCGAGCATGTTACCACAACTTTTATATAATGATTTGGGTAAAATAAATGAATTGCGAATAGGTGAAACGTTGTTTAGAGGTGTTGATACAACGACAAATCAAGCGATAGCTATGTTATATCAAGATGCGATTACATTGGAGGCTGAGATTTTAGAAATTAAACCTCGAGTTAATACACAAACGCATGAATCATTCTTACAAGCTATTGTAGATATTGGCTATTTAGACACTAAAGTCGATAATATTTCACCTATGGATCAGCATATCAATATTTTAGGCGCTTCGAGTGATCATTTAATGCTTGATTTAAATGGTCAAGGACACTATCAAGTTGGAGATCATATATCTTTTTCATTAAATTATGAAGCACTTTCTCATTCGATGTATATGAAAAATTTACATAAGGTATATATTGATGATTCAAAGATTGATACGCTACTTCAAAATTTTGATGTGAAATCTCCCGCTATGGTAAACCAATATTAATATATTTATCAATAAGTCTAAGTTGACAAGTTATACTACATATCGTTTACACGGTTGTATCATAATTGTTCAACTTAGATTTTTTGTATTTGTTGATTTATCAAATAAAGTGCAACAGTTCGTCACATAAAATTGCAACAGATAATATCAGCTGAATTACAGGGATAACGGTCATGCTAAATGGTGTCAATTGCATTAATGCAAAGATGATATAGCCATGATACATTATCAGTATTTTGTCTAAGGAAATGTGCTAATTGTAGTCATAATTATTAGAGGAAATATATATAGTCATACATTTTAGTAATATAAAAAGATTGAACGCTACTTGACAATGATAATTGTTATCAATAAAATAATAAATGAAGTTATACATATTAAGGAGTGGAACGATGAGAGGTCTAAAAACTTTTAGTATATTGGGATTAATAGTTGCCTTATTTTTAGTTGCAGCTTGTGGTAATACGGATAATTCAAGTAAAAAAGAATCATCAACTAAAGATACTATTTCGGTAAAAGATGAAAATGGTACAGTAAAAGTACCTAAAGATGCAAAACGTATCGTTGTATTAGAGTACTCATTTGCAGATGCATTAGCAGCATTAGACGTTAAACCAGTTGGTATTGCTGATGATGGTAAGAAAAAACGTATCATTAAACCAGTTAGAGAAAAAATTGGGGATTATACTTCTGTAGGTACACGTAAACAGCCAAACTTAGAGGAAATTAGTAAATTAAAACCGGATTTAATTATCGCTGATAGCAGTAGACATAAAGGTATTAATAAAGAATTAAACAAAATTGCACCAACATTATCATTAAAGAGTTTTGATGGTGACTACAAGCAAAATATCGATGCTTTCAAGACAATTGCGAAAGCTTTAGATAAAGAAAAAGAAGGCGAAAAACGTCTTGCTGAGCATGATAAATTAATCAATAAGTATAAAGATGAAATTAAATTTGATAGAAATCAAAAAGTGCTTCCAGCAGTTGTTGCTAAAGCTGGTTTATTAGCACATCCAAACTATTCATATGTTGGACAATTTTTAAACGAATTAGGATTTAAAAATGCATTAAGTGACGATGTAACAAAAGGTTTAAGTAAATATTTGAAAGGACCTTACTTACAATTAGACACTGAACATTTAGCTGATTTAAATCCAGAGCGTATGATCATTATGACTGATCACGCTAAAAAAGATTCTGCTGAATTCAAGAAATTACAAGAAGATGCAACATGGAAAAAATTGAATGCAGTTAAAAATAATCGCGTGGATATTGTTGACCGTGATGTTTGGGCAAGATCTCGTGGCTTAATTTCTTCTGAAGAAATGGCTAAAGAACTTGTTGAATTATCAAAAAAAGAACAAAAGTAAGGTGGAAGTAAATGGCTATAAAAGAAATAAGTAGCCAATCTGCCATAGATCATAAAAGAAAAAGACGCACAACACTCACGTATATAGTGAGTTTGTGCTTTCTTTTTATTTGTATATATTTAAATATGGCGATTGGTTCTTCGAAAATTAATTTTAGCGATATCGTTCACTATGTTACTGGTCATACAGATACGAAAGCAACGTTTTTATTGCACAATGTACGTATGCCAAGGATGATTGCAGGGTTATTTATTGGCGGTGCATTAGCGGTATCTGGTTTGTTAATGCAAGCAATGACACGCAATCCGCTAGCATCACCTAAAATTTTTGGTGTTAGTTCTGGCGCGTCATTTGTCATTGTATTAGTAACGATTATTATTCCATCATTAGAATATTATGCATTATATTTGGGTGTGATAGGTGCATTTATAGGTGGTTTAACTGTTTATACACTTTCAGGTGCTACGAAAGGTATGACACCCATTAAATTAGCATTGGCTGGTATGGCGATCCATTTGTTTTTTAGTAGTATGACTGAAGGTATTATTATTTTAAATGAGAATTCTAATGAACAAGTGATGTTTTGGCTTGTTGGTTCATTATCCAGTATGAAGTGGGATGAGATTTTAACCATTCTACCATGGCTTATTGGTGCATTAATTGCAACAGTCTTTATTGGGCGTCAGTTAACGATAATGGAACTTGGCGATGACATTGCTAAGGGATTGGGTCAAAATATAAATAAAGTTAGAATTATCATTGGACTATTAGTCATTATTCTTACAGGTATGTCGGTGTCAGTGGCAGGACCAATTGGATTTGTTGGCTTAATCGTACCGCATATAGTCAAACGCTATGTGAGTAAGAATTATTTAGTCATGATTCCATTAACATTTATTATAGGTGCAGATTTGTTACTACTATCAGATGTATTAAGTCGTTTAATTACATATCCTTATGAATCACCAGTAGGGATTGTTACATCATTCGTAGGTGCACTTTACTTCTTATTTATAACGATTAAAGGGGTGAAAAGAATATGATGACAACGAAAATTATACGTCGTTATAGTTTAATCACAATCCTTTTAATTGTGAGTATATTCATAAGTTTATGTGTAGGGTCTGTCATGATTCATCCGATTGATGCTATTAAGGGAATCTTTGCACAAGATGATTTTATTTTAAATGAGTATCGTATACCTAGAACATTACTTGGTATTATTATCGGTAGTAGCTTGGCTATATCAGGTGCAATTATACAAGCTGTAATAAGAAACCCGTTAGCCTCACCTGATGTTATAGGTATTTCTAAAGGTGCCAGTTTAGCTGCTGTGATTATTATTATGATCTTTCCAACAGCACCATTGTTTGTATTACCTATAGGTTCATTCTTAGGTGCCTTTGCAGTAAGTTTATTTTTATCATTTTTAATTTCAAAATATGATGTTAAAGGTTCAAAGCTTGCCTTAATTGGTTTAGCAATAGGCGCAATATGTACGGCGATTGTGCAGTTCTTATTAATCAGAAATCCACTGGAAGCAAACAAAGCGCTTGTTTGGTTGACAGGTAGCCTATATGGACATGATATGTCGAATATTTATACTATATTACCTTGGTTTTTAATAACGATACCAATCATCATTTTATTGAGTTATCAATTAGATGTATTGAATCTAGGTGATGCTGTTGCAACCGCACTCGGTTTAAAAGTTAAAACTATTAAAATGCTATTGTTAATTTTAGCAGTAATATTAGCAGGATCCGCAATTTCAGTTGTCGGTGGTATTAGCTTTTTAGGATTAATTGCACCTCATATTGCGAGACAATTAATAGGAAATAAAACATTACACGTTATTATCATGTCGGGGTTAATTGGTGCTATATTGTTAACATTTGGAGATGGTTTAGCCCGTGGCATTCATCCGCCACTGGATATTCCTGTAGGGGTTATCATTGCAATTATCGGTGCACCATACTTCTTAATATTATTACGAAGAATGAAATAACTAACATATGATTAGAGTTTAAAAAAGGTTAAGTACGAAATCAGTAATTGTACTTAACCTTTTTTGAATTCATCTTGAAAAATTACAAGAAATAGCGTATATTTAATAACTGTAATTATTCATTATTTTGCATACATAAACATTTTAAAAGATAGAATGATAAGGAATATGTTTGTTAACTGAATAGAATTCTGTATATACTTAAAACGAATACATAGAGAAATGGATTGATTTTATGGATAGCTTTTCAAGGAAAGAGATAGTTATTGGGAGACTTAAGTTTATTACGATGTCTTTAATTGGTATCTTATTATTTTTAGTACCAATTCCAGTCGAACAAGATGGACAGAAGCAAACAACGTTGCCCGTGGCATTTTTAGCAGGCGTGCTTAAAGATGTATTAGGTGGCGTAATGCCATTTTTAATTGTGACGATAATTACTTTGTCGGGTATCATAACACTGATTTGTTCAACTATTTTAAAAGATAAATTGAAACCTGACGGGCTAATGAATAATGCTTTTAACGTTAGAATTGGTTGGTTAATTTTGCGCCTACTTGCAGTTGTTTTTGCATGGATGACATTTTTACGAATTGGTTCAAAGGTTATTTACTCAGATGAAACGGGTGGATTATTGTTCTCAAGTTTATTGCCAACATTAGTGGCAGTATTCTTATTTGCAGCTCTATTTTTACCGCTATTAATGGAATACGGTTTGTTAGAGATGTTGGGTCCTATTTTTAGACCGGTTATGAGACCCTTATTTACATTGCCAGGACGTTCGACGGTAGATAATTTAGCCTCATTTATTGGAGACGGAACTGTTGGAGTCTTAATTACAAGTAGACAATATGGTGAAGGATATTATTCTCGTCGTGAGGCAACAGTTATTTCAACGACATTTAGTGTAGTTTCTATCACCTTCGCAATTGTAGTTGCTGAAACAGTGCATATGCAAAATCAATTTTTTGCTTTCTATTTATCAGTGATAGTATCCTGCCTCGTTGCAGCAGTCATTATGCCAAGAATTTGGCCTTTAAATAAAATTCCTGATGAGTATGCTAAGGAGGTACCTGAAAGTGCGCGTACTGAGGCATTGCCAGAAGGAAAGACGGCATTGAGACATGGCTTTGATACTGCAACAGAAGTAGGTATTAAAGCACCGGGCGTTGTTGACTTTTTTAAGTCAGGATTAAAAACAGTCGTTGATATGTGGTTTGTTATTTTGCCTGTAGTGATGAGTATTGGTACTATTGCTACCATTATTGCGAACTACACGCCCTTTTTTGTCATATTGGGTAAACCTTTTGTTCCATTTTTAGAGTTAATGCAAATACCTGAAGCGGCACAGGCTTCTCAAACGATTATTATCGGTTTCGCCGATATGTTTTTACCTTCTATATTAATTGAAGGTGTACAAAATGATATAACTCGTTTTGTTATTGGGGCACTTAGTATATCGCAGTTAATATACTTGTCTGAAGTAGGTGGCGTCATACTTGGTTCGAAGATTCCTGTAAGCATCGGCAAATTGTTTATGATTTTCTTGATTAGAACAATCATTACACTACCAATTATTTCTTTGATGGCACATCTTTTGTTATAAATATATGTGGAAAAGGACAACTGTTAAAATTATGGAAACAGTTGTCCTTTTGTATTTGTTTATGCTGGGTGTTGAACCAATTAAAAAAATCATTCATGAAGCCCTCACCATGAATGATTTTTTTATACAATTTATTTAGTTAATTCATTGTAAACTTTTTGATCGTTTTGAGTATAAATAATGTATTCGTGGTCTTCAGTATCGATAATAACGCGATTCGTTTTACCAAACGTTGAGCCGATTCTAGATACATCTTTGCTGTCTAATTTAGGAACTGCATGAATATCTTGGTCTTGTGTAATATTTTTAATTTCACTTGTAGGAATTTTGATATCAGCAACTCTCCATTGAATACGCACTTCATTATTATCTTTCTTTACTGTCATTGCCATTATTCAAACACATCCTTTAAATATTTTGTAAATACATCATAAACGATTTTGTAATCGTTTTCAAGAGTTATGTGATACTTTTTTAAATTGTGTCATACTAATGATTTTTAACCCGAAAATATGTTCGTGTTTTTGTTAGGGATATGGTAAAATGTGAGTATTAAAGGAGAACAAATATGACAGGTAAAACACATGCTTCATGCGGCATGCTCGTTGGAGCGCTAACAACACAATATTTTCAAACGGATATTTTTTCGTCGGTTACGGTTATCATTCTAGCAACTCTAGCTAGCTTATTACCCGATATATGTCACACTCAAAGTAAGATTGGCAGAAGGTTTAAGGTAATTAGTTTTTTTGTGAGATTGATCTTTGGACATCGAACCTTTACGCATTCAATATTATTTATCGCAATCATAGCATTTTTATTGCAAATTATTCAGACGCCTAATTACTATATGGCAGCAATTATAATTGGATTAGTGTCACATGTTATACTAGATATGATAACACCAAAAGGCGTGAAATTATTTTATCCGTTACCGTTTAATGTGAAGACACCGATTCAATTTAAAACAGGTGGACTTGTAGACTTATCTTTAGCTACTGCGTTAATGGTCGGAACAGTTTATGTTTTATTTCAGCCTTTCATCAATGATATAATAAGCAACTGGAATACTAAGTTTTTATAGAAAATAAATTATTAAAGGTTACAAACTCAGCAGGAGGCATAAAATGCTAGATAAAAATCAATTAGCTAAATATAAACAAGATCATTTGTGTGAATATGAAAAAATAATGAGTAACAATGAAAAAGAAGCACTTGAAGAGAAGGTAGCGTCATTAGATTTAGATTTTATTGCCAAATTATATAACGATTTATACATCAATAAGAAAACAATAGATGATGTATCTGCAGTTTCTGAAGTGAAATATGATATTAAATCACAAATGAGTGATGATGAGATTAAGCGTTTAGAGGGACAAGGACTTCAAGCTATTAAAGAAGGACAATTTGCAGTACTTTTGATGGCAGGTGGACAAGGAACAAGACTTGGATATAAAGGACCTAAAGGTTCGTTTGAAATTGAAGGTGTAAGTTTATTTGAACTTCAAGCTAACCAATTAAAAACATTGAATCATCAATCTGGACATACGATTCAATGGTATATTATGACAAGTGATATCAATCATGAAGAAACTTTAGCTTATTTCGAAGCACATAGTTATTTTGGATATGATCAAGAAGCAATCCATTTCTTTAAACAAGATAATATTGTGGCGCTTAGTGAAGAAGGGAAGTTAATTTTAAATCAACAGGGTCGTATTATGGAAACGCCGAATGGTAATGGTGGCGTGTTTAAATCTTTAGACAAGGCAGGATACTTAGAAGAAATGTCTAATAATGGCGTTAAGTATATTTTCTTGAATAATATCGACAATGTTTTAGTAAAAGTGTTGGATCCACTATTTGCAGGATTTACGGTAGAACATGATTACGATATTACTTCTAAAACGATTCAACCAAAACCAGGAGAAAGTGTTGGACGTTTAGTTAATGTCGATTGTAAAGATACAGTACTGGAGTATTCAGAATTAGATCCAGAAGTTGCAAATCAATTTAACAATGCTAATATCGGTATTCATGCATTTAAACTTGGTTTTATTTTAAACGCTGTAAATCGTGAATTACCTTATCATTTAGCTATTAAGAATTTGAAACAATTAGATGAGAACTTTGGTGTTATTGAACAACCAACTTTAAAATTCGAATTGTTCTATTTTGACATATTTACTTATGGAACTAGTTTTGTCACGTTACAAGTTCCTAGAGAAGAAGAATTTTCACCTCTTAAAAATACAGAAGGTAAAGATAGTGTTGCAACTGCAACAGAAGATTTACGTAGAATGGGTTTAATTTAATGATAGGCGGTGACTATGATGTCCAAATCTAGTGAAAAAAGTAATGACACAATTGCAGAAACATTTAAGGATATCATTCCATTGTCATTTGGAGAAGAAATAGGCAATGCTGCATCTCATGGGTTAGCAGCGCTGTTAACACTATTAGTCTTACCTTATGCGGCTGTACATAGTTATATTGCAAATGGCACACTTGCATCAGTTAGTATGTCAATTTATGTTATTTCTATCTTTATGATGTTTATTTCATCTACTATTTATCATTCTATGCAAAATGAAACGCCTCATAAATATATTTTAAGGATTATTGATCATAGTATGATTTATGTAGCAATATCAGGTACATATACGCCTATTTTATTAACAGTTGTAGGTGGTTGGATTGGATGGACAGTGTTTATCCTATTATGGGGCACAACGCTTTGGGGAATTTTATATAAATCCATTGCTGTCAAAGTAAACCAAAAGTTAAGCTTAATTGTCTATTTGGTAATGGGTTGGGTAGGTATTATCTTGCTACCAATAATATTTATTCGTACATCTTGGATATTTATTTTATTTATTTTTCTAGGCGGTGTGTCATATACGATTGGTGCATGGTTCTATGCACAAAAAAACAGACCATATTTTCATATGATATGGCATATTTTTATCGTTATAGCATCATTATTGCATTTAATTGCAATCTTATATTTTATGTAGTCGTTTAGAAAAGGTGGGGGGAACTCCGCTTTTTTTATTACTTAATTCATTCTAATAGAGGATTGTTTTGCTTTTTTTAAATCGGTATGATTTTTAAAGCTGGGAGTGCACTTAATTTGTATTAATCAGACATTTGATGGATACGTTTATTTGAATTTTTTAGTAGGTGCAACAAATAGATTTTTTAAAAAACTAATTTGAATTTAAAAGAGGGCAAGATAGGAAATAGTAAAATTAGAAATTACAAAGCACTATCATTATTATAAAAGGAGGTATAGCATGCGTTTAAAATCAATTGTAACTGTAATAGCTTTAATATTAATCATGTTTATGGCTGCAATCGAATCATCAATTATTTCTTTAGCGTTACCAACAATTAAGCAAGATTTAAATGCAGGGAATTTAATTTCATTAATATTTACGGCTTACTTTATTGCATTAGTGATTGCGAATCCAATAGTAGGTGAATTATTAACTCGATTTAAAATTATTTATATTGCTATCGCAGGTCTTACACTATTCACGGTTGGTAGTTTAATGTCAGGTTTAAGCACACATTTTAGTATGTTGATTATATCACGTGTAATTCAAGGGTTTGGATCTGGTGTCATGATGTCCTTGTCGCAAATTGTGCCTAAACTAGCGTTTGAAATTCCATTACGCTATAAAATAATGGGTATCGTTGGTAGCGTTTGGGGGATTTCAAGTATCATTGGTCCGTTACTAGGAGGCGGTATACTTGAATTTGCAACTTGGCATTGGTTATTTTTTATTAATATTCCGATAGCAATTATTGCAATAATATTGGTTGTCTGGACATTTCATTTTTCAGAAGAAGAAACTGTGGCTAAATCAAAATTCGATACTAAAGGTATCACCTTGTTTTATATTTTCATTGGTTTAATTATGTTTGCATTGTTAAACCAACAGCATCTATATTTAAATATCATAGGTTTTGTTTTAGCAATATTAATTGCACTTCGATTATTTAATGTTGAGAAAAAAGTTTCATCCCCATTCTTACCAGTAGCAGAATTTAATCGAATGATTACTTTGGTCTTTATTACAGATCTTCTTACAGCTGTTTGTTTAATGGGCTTTAATTTATATATTCCTGTGTATCTTCAAGAACAACTGGGATTATCGCCATTGCAAAGTGGATTAGTTATTTTTCCACTTTCTGTAGCGTGGATTACATTGAATTTTAATTTGCACCATATTGAAGCGAAGTTATCAAGAAAAGTTATCTATTTGTCGTCTTTTACATTATTATTATTAAGTAGTATAATCATTGCGTTTGGTATAAAATTACCAATCCTTATAGCATGTGTCTTAATTTTAAGTGGAATAAGCTTTGGATATATTTATACAAAAGATAGTGTAATTGTCCAAGAGGAAACAAGTCCAATACAAATGAAGAAAATGATGTCGTTTTATGGATTAACAAAAAACCTTGGCGCATCAATAGGTTCGACGATTATGGGATACCTTTATGCATTAAAATCAGGATTATTTGGTGCAAACTTGCATAATATTTTAGGCGTTGTATCCTTGATAAGTGTAGGGCTCATCGTTGTATGGCTCATATTTTATAGAGAAGCGGCGTCACAAACAAATGAATAGAATTATCATTAAAATTGATGTAGTGTAAATAAAGTAAGAAATAATCATTTTACTAGGTTTGAAGTGTAATCAACTATCTTAAAATGAAAAGCAATATAAATTATTTATGGTAAGGAGGACAATAGTTATGAATTATCTTAAACATAAGTTTTATAATTTATTAACAACAATTATTGTTCTCTTTATCTTTGTGCTTTCTGGTGCGATATTTTTAACGTTTTTAGGATTCGGACTATATGGATTAAGTAGAATTCTTATTTATTTTAGGTTAGGTGACTTCACATATAACAGAAGTATGTACGACAACCTATTGTATTATGGCAGTTATATAATCTTTGGGTACTTCATCATATTTGCAGTCGAGCATTTAATGGATTATTTTAGAAAAATGTTACCTGAAAATGCTTATTTTAGAGGTGCAACTTTTCATTTAATCTCTTATATGGTTGCAACAACGTTATTTTATTTTATTATTCATCTGAACTATGTATATATCAATATTGATTTTTGGGTCATCATGGTTATTATAGGCTTTTTATATGTTTGTAAGTTGCAGTTTTACCCTGAAAGTAAAAATCTAAACAATAGAAAATAGAGTTTTGAAGTTGGGGGCAATGATGTGTTCCAACTTCTTTTTATTCATATAGTAGAAAATGAGTTGTTTTGCTTCAATTAATCACGGTTAATAATAACCATTGATATAAATAGTTGGTACTGTAATCTGAAATATATTTTAAGTATATATGCTAATAAACGTAAATTTGTTACAAAGGAGGAATTGTGGTGGCTAATGTTGAATTAACAACGCGAAGACGAAATTTTATAGTAGCTGTGATGTTAATCAGTGCTTTTGTAGCTATTTTAAATCAAACATTATTAAATACAGCGTTACCTAGTATTATGAGAGAGTTAAATATCAATGAAAGTACTTCACAATGGTTAGTTACTGGTTTTATGCTTGTTAATGGCGTCATGATACCTCTAACTGCATACTTAATGGACAGGATTAAAACTAGACCTTTATACTTAGCAGCGATGGGAACATTTTTATTAGGTTCTATTGTTGCAGCCTTAGCTCCGAATTTTGGAGTTTTAATGTTAGCACGTGTAATTCAAGCGATGGGTGCAGGGGTACTTATGCCTTTAATGCAATTCACATTGTTTACGTTATTCAGTAAAGAACATAGAGGATTTGCAATGGGATTAGCTGGTTTAGTTATTCAATTTGCACCAGCAATTGGGCCTACTGTTACTGGATTAATCATTGATCAAGCAAGTTGGCGTGTACCTTTTATTATAATTGTAGGAATTGCTTTAGTCGCATTTATCTTCGGTTTAATTTCAATCTCTAGTTACAATGAAGTGAAATATACGAAATTAGATAAGCGCTCTGTAATGTATTCGACGATTGGATTTGGGTTAATGTTATATGCATTCAGTAGTGCAGGCGACTTAGGATTTACTAGCCCGATAGTTATAGGTGCATTGATAATAAGTATGGTTATTATCTATTTATTTATACGTAGACAATTTAATATTAGTAATGCACTTTTAAATTTAAGGGTTTTTAAGAATAGAACATTTGCATTATGTACGATTAGTTCAATGATTATAATGATGTCAATGGTTGGACCTGCACTGCTTATACCGCTATATGTTCAAAATAGTTTGTCTTTATCTGCCTTGTTATCATGACTTGTTATCATGCCAGGTGCAATCATAAATGGTATTATGTCGGTTTTTACAGGTAAATTTTATGATAAGTATGGTCCTAGACCACTGATTTATACTGGTTTTACGATTTTAACAATTACTACTATTATGTTGTGTTTCTTGCATACAGACACATCTTATACGTATTTAATAGTCGTATATGCAATTAGAATGTTTTCAGTTTCTTTACTCATGATGCCGATAAATACTACAGGAATTAATTCTTTGAGAAATGAAGAAATCTCACATGGCACGGCTATTATGAACTTTGGTCGTGTAATGGCTGGTTCACTAGGCACAGCTTTAATGGTTACTTTGATGAGTTTTGGCGCAAAAATATTTTCATCTACATCGCCATCGCATTTAACTGCAACTGAAATTAAACAGCAATCAATTGCTATAGGGGTGGATATCTCATTTGCTTTTGTAGCCGTGCTTGTTATGGCAGCTTATGTGATAGCACTTTTTATAAGAGAACCTAAAGAAATAGAAAGTAATAGAAGGAAATTTTAAAATAATTATAGTAGTTGGTCTATTGAAAATAATAGGCTAACTTCTTTTTTTATTTAATAAAAAGTTTTATACTTTTAGTGATAGACTAAGCAAAAATTGTTATTTGCTATGATGTAGATGTCTTAAAATGATTAAGGGGGATTTGCTTTGTTAACGGTAGATCAAGTGAAAGAATTGGTAGGAGAAATTAAAGACCCTATTATAGATGTGCCTTTAAAAGAAACAGAAGGTATTGTTGAAGTTTCTATTAAGGAAGAAAAAGAACATGTGAGTGTTAAATTAGCAATGGCACAATTAGGTGGTGCACCGCAATTAGATTTACAAATGGCTGTTGTTAACGTATTAAAAGAAAACGGTGCGAAAACGGTCGGTATACGATTTGAAACATTGCCGGAAGAAAAAGTAAATCAATTTAAACCAAAAGAAGAAAATAAACCTAAAACGATAGAAGGCTTATTATCTCAAAATAATCCAGTCGAATTTATTGCTATTGCTTCAGGTAAAGGTGGCGTCGGTAAATCCACTGTTGCAGTAAATTTAGCCGTTGCCTTAGCCCGTGAAGGGAAAAAAGTCGGATTAGTAGATGCCGATATATATGGATTTAGTGTACCAGATATGATGGGTATTGATGAAAAACCTGGAATTAAAGGGAAGGAAGTAATTCCAGTTGAACGTCATGGCGTTAAAGTTATATCAATGGCCTTTTTTGTGGAAGAAAATGCGCCAGTTATATGGAGAGGGCCAATGTTAGGTAAAATGTTGACGAATTTCTTTACAGAAGTTAAATGGGGAGACATTGAATATTTAATACTCGATCTTCCACCTGGAACAGGAGATGTAGCTTTAGATGTTCATACGATGTTACCTTCAAGTAAGGAAATTATTGTAACGACACCTCATCCTACAGCAGCATTTGTTGCAGCTCGCGCAGGTGCGATGGCAAAACATACGGATCATTCTATTCTTGGCGTAATTGAAAACATGAGTTATTTTGAAAGTAAAGAGACGGGTAATAAAGAATATGTCTTTGGCAAAGGTGGCGGTACTAAGTTAGCTGATGAACTTAATACTCAATTACTTGGGGAATTACCTTTAGAGCAACCATCTTGGAATCCAAAAGATTTTGCACCGTCAATATATCAATCAGATGATCGTCTAGGTAAAATTTATAGCTCGATTGCACAAAAAGTTATAGCTGCTACAAATAAATAGGTATAATATATGCTAAACGTACAAAATTACTTTTATTTTGTACGTTTTTATGTTGATTTGTTTTGGAATGCTGGTAAAATAA
Source organism: Staphylococcus sp. EG-SA-17 (assembly GCF_017151845.1). Taxonomy (NCBI): domain Bacteria; kingdom Bacillati; phylum Bacillota; class Bacilli; order Caryophanales; family Staphylococcaceae; genus Staphylococcus; species Staphylococcus sp. EG-SA-17. Next base: position 439 of record NZ_JACVZO010000003.1, on the reverse strand, counting down.
GTTCTTGTGTTAAGCAATAAACGCGTTGAAAAAGAAGCGGGTTGTGAACACAAAAAGTTTTTAAAAAAGTTATTGACTTTAAATTCCAAAGTTGATAATATGATAAAGTCGTCAAAAACGACGCAGTTGTTTTTAAAGAAGAATTTCAAAAGTGTAAAACTTACCATTGAAATAACTATAAAAACAATATAGAATAAATAAAGTAATCGTTCAAAAAGTTATTGACTTCAAGAAACAAATGAAGTAGAATAAAAGAGATTGAACATTAATGAACATTGAAAACTGAATGACAATATGTCAACGTTAATTCCAAAAAACGTAACTATAAGTTACAAACATTATTTAGTATTTATGAGCTAATCAAACATCATAATTTTTATGGAGAGTTTGATCCTGGCTCAGGATGAACGCTGGCGGCGTGCCTAATACATGCAAGTCG